>CANSRG010000026.1 GCA_947649355.1 uncultured Mycoplasmatota bacterium
CTATTTCAATAATTATCACTTTTTTGTATCTACACACACTATTTGACAATTATCCGGTTAATTTTCATCAGTTCTAGCACTTGCAATTTGATTAGCAATATAATTAGAATATTTTTCTTTAATTTCAGAATCATTGATATTCATTCCATATTTTTTACGAAGTTCATCCATAGCTGTAATACTTAAAGTTTTATCCTCTTCAAGTTTTTCACTTCCAACAATAGATTTAATTTCATCCTTTTTTTCATCTAAAGAAGGTTTTTCTTTTGAACTAACACGATAAACAACGTGATATCCAATTTCACTAACAATTACAGATTTGGAATATTCTCCATCTTTTAAATTTCTAGCAGCTTTTAAAAGTTCATCATAAGAACTAGGAAGAGTATTTGTATTAAGTTCTCCTAAACTTCCACCTTCATTTTTAGTAGACTCATCTTGAGAATATTCTTGAGCAAGTTCTTTAAAACGAGATAATTTATCTTCTGCTTCATCTAATTTTTTAATAATTTCATTTACTTTATCTTTTGCTTCACTTTCTAATTTTTTCTTATCTTCACTAGAAGTACTATCAGTAACGCCAGTTTTAATTAAAATATGATTAACAGTAACATCACCATAAATATTTTTATCATAATAAGATTGAATTTCTTTATCAGACACTTTCGTTTTGGCATATTCTAATTGAGCTTTTTCTTGTAGTTCCCTTAAATACAAAGTTTTTTGATATTTTTCTTTCCCACCATATAAATAATTCATGGTTTCTTCACCATTTGTCTCAATCATAGATTTAACAGTACTTTCTGCTCTTTTTTTCGCATCTTCTAAATCATCTGGAAATTCTTTTTCTAAAATTTTAGTATCCATAAGAGTAAGTACAGAATCAAGAGCATAACTTTCTTTCATAGCTTCATATAACTCTTGTGTAGAAATAGCATCAGTTCCTTCGTTAAAACTTACAACAGGTTGACTACCATCACTTAAAGTAGGAAGATTACTTCCACATCCACAGAGCATAAGTGTACAAGCTCCTAATAAAATAATTTTACTTCTTTTCTTCATATTCATATCTCCTTGTCCATAAAACAATAATATTATAACAATAAGAAGTTTAAAATACAAGAAAATTAAGTATGCACCAAAGAAAAAAATAACCATAAACTATAGTGAAAAGACAAATAAAGGAGGGAGTTTTATGAACTGCTGTCGTGAAAATGGACTTGGACCTGCAATCATTTTAGTATTATTCATATTACTAATTTTAATTGTAGGAGCATTCATTTAGTCTTTAATAAAGGAGGTGCCTTATGAGTTGTTGCAAAAAACCAGTAGATGATGGATGTGGTTGCAATAATAATAGTAATCTTTTCAATGGTGCATTTATAATTTTAGTTCTATACATCTTACTTGCAATTATTCTTGGCGGATTAATTTTCTAAAGAGGGGAATACCTTCTTTTTTATTTATAAAAAAGGAAACTCTTTTTTTCTCATAAAGATTTTGATATACTTATTATAGAATAAAGAGGCGAGAAAAATGTTTGGAAATGTTTTAGACATAAAAGAAAATATTGTAATTTTAGAAAATAAAACAAAGCAAATACAATTAAATTTAAAAGGAGTACATATTGTTTTTGAAGAAACAAATAGAAAAATAATAGGGAAGATAACCCAAATAAAAAGAGACACGATAGACGTATTTTTAATCGGTGAGATAATAAATGATAAATTTATTCCAGGAATAGATAAAGCCCCAAGCTTAAATGGTTCAAAAAGAATCGTAAATGCGGTGGAATTAACAAGCTTTATTGGAAGTCAAAATTTTCATGAAAAAAATACTTTGTTAATAGGTACTTCTACAACTTATGATAACTTTAAAATAACGGCAAATTTAAATTCCTTTTTTTCAAATCACTTTGCCATAATAGGAAATTCTGGTTATGGAAAATCATGTGGAGTAGCAAGATTACTTCAAAATTTATTTGTATATAATGAAACTCCGCCTAAAAATATGCATATGGTAATATTTGATGTTTATAAAGAATATCATCAAGCCTTTTCAAAATTAGAAAATATAAAAGGGATTCATATAAAGAATTTTAATAATGAAAAAGAGGATATCGCGAATGTAATAGCTCTTCCACCAAACTTTTTAGATGCCGATGATTTAGCAATATTATTAAATGTAGAAGACCCATATTTAATTCCTATATTAGAAAAAACTTTGCAATATGTTAGTATCTTTAAAAGTGAAGATCCAGCAAGTTTAGAATATAAAAATAATATTATTGCCACAAGTTTATTAGAAGTATTATCAAGTGGCAAAGAAGCTTCACAAATAAGAGACCAAATATTATCGATTTTAAATAAATATCATACAATAGATTTAAATGTAAATAGTGAAATAAAAGAACCTGGATATACTAGAACAATTAGACAATGTCTAAATATAGATGCTCAAGGAAAAATAAATTCTATTTCTCAAATTATTGATTATTTAAATCAATTTAAAAAGATGAATTTAAAAGAATATGCCTATGTGCCAAATTTAATGTATTCACTAGAAGATATTTACGATGCTTTAGAATTTGCCTTACTAAGTGAAGGAATTTATAATAGTGTTTCTATGTATGAAAGAGCGACTTCCTTAAAAATTCATCTTCATCAAATTATCAATGGCCCAAATAAAAAATTCTTTGAATTTAATGGTGTAATTAGTAAAAAAGAATATGTAGAAAACTTATTTAAAACACCTAATAATGAAAATGTTCAAATTGTAAACATTAACTTAAATTCACTAGAAGATAGATTTGCTAAAATATTAACAAAATTATATTCTAAATTATTTTTTGATTATGCAACTTCTTTAGAACAAAGAGGAACATTTCCAATCAATATTGTATTAGAAGAGGCTCATCGTTATGTAAATAAAGATAAAGATATTGATATTATAGGATATAATATATTTGATAGAATTACAAAAGAGGGAAGAAAATATGGCATTTTAATGGGATTTATTACCCAAAGACCAAGTGAATTATCAGAAACGGCTTTATCACAATGTTCTAACTTTTTAGTTTTTAGAATTTTTCATCCTGATGATTATAAAATTATAGATGCCATTACATCAAGTGTAACAAGGGATGATTTAGAAAGATTAAAAACACTAAGAAAAGGAATGTGTCTTTCTTTTGGAAGTGCATTTCATATTCCAATGATTGCAAAACTAGATATGCCAGACCCAGCACCCTCTAGTAGTAATGTAGATATTGCAAATATATGGTATTCCTAAAAAAGACACACTTAGTGTCTTTTTAAAATTCAAAAAATTCATAAGGAGAAGAACTTGTTCCATCACCTGTTTTATAAATAAGAGTACTTGGAATAGAAAGGACTGGTCTTAAATCTCTTTTAGAATTAGCAGAGTCTAAACGAATTTTTCCTAAAGGATCCGCACTATAAACTTCATAAGTATTTTCATTAGTTCCATTTATAAGCCACCATCTATTTTTAGTCTTCGAAAGATAATTATAATTAGAGCAATTTCTAGAAGAAACATCAAGACAAAGTGGATCAAGAGATGCATTTAAATAGTCATAAACAGGTAACATAGAAAGATGAGTAGTTGTAGTAGTGTAACACTCCACACTTCCAGATTTATCACGATCTTTTTCACTTCTTGGATTTGTACAAGCTTCTATAGGTAATATATACTTATGAAATTTCACAAAATCATTTTGGTAAATATCACGTAAAGAAAGAAAAACGCGACTATTATTAAAATCATTTTTTCCACGATTACTTTCAATAGTTTCATTATAACGATCATCAAATACATAAGTTACTTTATTATTGATAGTATCAGCTAAAATAAGTTGCATTTCTTCTTCGTTAAACTTTAGAATACGAAAAGTATATCCTGCAAAAGAAATATAATTATTTACAAACTCTCCACGATACGTATAATAATCATTGATATCATATAATCCATCTGTAGAAGTTTGAATCGTTTCTTTTTCTAAAATCACATCTTTTAAACTTTTAGTTTGATAATTCATACATTCTAAAGAAGGTGTATAACGTAAATTATTTTCTAAAAAATTTACTGTAACATATCCACTACAAGTTGTATCTCGAGTAAGTTTTGAAAAGTCTTTCAAATATTTTTCTTGAATCAAAGAACTAGCTTCAATAACAATTTCATCTTCCTCTTCATTAGGAATCAAGTCTGTGTGCTTATTTAAATAGTTTGTACTAGCTTTTACTAACATATTTTCAATTTCATAATAATCATATCTTTTAAAAATAGAAAAAATAAGAAAAATAGCAACAACAAGAATAATAATTCCTAAAATTCCTATACCCCCATAAAGTAAAAAAGCTTTTTTATTGTTTTTCCATAAATCTTTTAATTTATTCATTTGTATTTTCTCCTATCTAAAAAAATTATACTGAAAAAAAGAAAAAAAAGCAATGAATGATAAAAGAAAAGGAAATAAAAAAAAGAGAAAAAACTCTCTTAATTTTATCTGTTATAGAACTCAACAATTAAAGATTCGTTAATTTCTTGATTTAATTCAGAACGATCTGGACGTCTTACATAAGTACCAGTCATTTTTTTCTTATCAAATTCTACAAAAGCTTTTGTAGAAGCAGTAGCTTCTAAACTAGCTAAAATAGCAGGATGTGATAAAGATTGTTCTTTTACAGAAATAACATCTCCAACTTTACAAGTATAAGAAGGAATATCTACTTTTTTACCATTTACTAAAATATGTCCATGATTTACAAGTTGTCTTGAACCACGACGAGTAGTAGAAAGTCCCATACGATATACTAAATTATCTAAACGACTTTCAAGTAAAAATAATAAATTTTCACCAGCAACACCTTTCATTTTTGAAGCCTTATCAAAAACTTTGTGAAATTGCTTTTCATTTAAACCATAAAGAATACGTACTTTTTGTTTTTCTTGTAATTGGATACCATATTCACTCAATTTCTTACGTCTGTCATTTCCATGTACTCCAGGAGCATAAGGACGACGAGCTAAATCTTTTCCATTTTCTAAAGTAGAAAAATTTAAACGACGAGATTTTTTATATTGAGGTCCTGTGTATCTTGCCATAATAATTCTCCTTTCTATTTTCTTAAAAGTTATTACGCCTATTTTTATAGGGAGTAGCGATTAACACGTTCTAAAGGCAGATTATACTAGTGATACTTAACGCTTATCTACACGTTATAAAATTTTAGCGTGCTGCCAAACTTCCAAGCAATTAAGATTATACTAAAAGAAAAAATGAAAGTCAAATAAAACTAGATAGTTTTCTTTGTAAAAATTGGTCTTGAAGTGCTCTTTCTAAATTGTTTTTATCAATATTTTCAGGAATTTTTTTAGGTTCAAATTGATGAAGTTTTGAAGAAATCATATAATAATTTTGACTTTTTTGAAAAAAGCAAAGAGTATATAATGGATTAGAGAAAACAGCATATGCATTTAAAAAAGAATTATAAAGAGAAACTTCTTGTGCAGTATGAATAAAATAAGAAAAAGGTAAAAATTGTTCATAAAATTCTAGATGCGAAAAAGAATAAACTTGATTACTATCTAGAAAATAACCAATAATAGAAGTAGGAAGTATCTTCTTTACAAAAAACAAAGGAAAGTGAAAACTATCAGCCATCACTGTAGAAAAAAAGATTTTTTCTCTTCGCTTTTTTAATATTTCTTCTAAAGTAATCTCCTTTGCCAAAAGCTTTTTTATTTCAAGAAACATTTTTTTTTCATAATTTAATAAATAACACACTTGTTCTTCTTCAGTTAAAATAGAAAAAGAATTCAAAAGTTCATGGTTGCAAGTACTAATATTTTTCCATATTTTTTCATAAATTTCTTGAATTTTTTCCATAAAAACCTCCAAAAAGTAATAGTTATTATAATATAGAAAATTGTAAAATCAAAGAAAAAATGACTAGAAAAAGAAAAAAATATATTATAATAAAAATAGGTGATATATTTGATACCTTATACAATAAAAAATATTTTAATAAAATTAGAAGAAAATGGCTTTGAAGCATACATAGTTGGGGGAGCTGTAAGAGATTTTTTAATGGGAAAAAAAACCAATGATTTTGATATAGCAACAAATGCACTTCCAAAAGATATTATAAAAATATTAGGTCCATCAAAAGAAAAAAATATTTATGGTTCATTTCATAGGAATATAGAAAATCTAAGTATTGATATTACAACTTATCGAAAAGAATTTACTTATAAAAATCGAAAAGAATTTGAATTTGAATATACAAATGATTTAATATTTGATGCAAAAAGAAGAGACTTTACAATCAATGCCTTATATCAAAATAAAGACGGAGATATCATAGATCCATTAAATATATTAGAAGATATTAAGAAAAAAAATTTAAAAATGATTGGCAATCCTACACAAAGAGTAAAAGAAGATCCCTTAAGAATGTTAAGAGCAATACGATTTGCTAGTATGTATCATTTAAAAATTGATAAAAGCTTAGAAAAAGCAATAAAAGAAGAAAAAATAAATTTAAAAAAATTATCGAAAGAACGAATCAAAAAAGAATTAGATAGCATTCTCTTAGCAAATGGATTTTCATTATTAAAAAAATTAAATTTATTAGAAACACTAGGAATAGAAAGTAAAAAAATAGTTTATGTAAATGACTTAGGAGGACTGTGGGCCCAAATAAAAGAGAAAGAAAATTATCCAAAAGAAAAAAATTTAAAAAAACACGAAAAAACTATTAAGGAAATTCTAAAATATGATACAATGAATATGATTTTGTTGTATCGTTATGGCTATTATGATTGTAAAGTAGCTTGTCAAATAAAATCTATTCCAATAAAAAGATTAGAAAAAATGCAACAAAAACTTCCTATTAGAAATAGGAAAGAAATAGTTTATAGTGGAAAAGAAATAGAAAGACTATTTCATATTCATAAAGAAGAATTAGGAAAAATCTTAAAAGAAATTGAAGAAGAAATTATTCTAGGGAAAATAAAGAATACAAAAGAAAGTATCGAAAACTATATAAAAGAAAGGTGAGTAGTTTATGCCGAACATTGAATTTTTGACTGAAAAAAGATATACTTTATCTGCTCATTTAATAGAAATGGCAGTAAAAAATAACCTTTCTTTAAATGAATTTTTATTGTTAATGTATTATGAAGATGAAAGAGACAAAACATTCAATGTAGAAAAAATATGTGATGCACTATCCCTTAGTGAAGAAGCAGTACTAATTGCTTTTAACAATTTACTAACTTTAAATTTATTAAAATTAGATGCTATAAAAGATGCATCAAATAAAATATGTGAAGAAATAAGTTTAGAACCTTTTTATCAAACAGTAGTAGAAAGAAAAGAGAAGAAAAGAAAATCAAAACAAAAAGAAAGCATATTTGATATTTTTCAAAAAGAGCTTGGTAGAAATATTTCTCCTATGGAATATGAAATTATGAATGCTTGGCTAGAAAAAGGATTTTCCGATGATTTAGTAGTAGGGGCACTACAAGAAGCTATGTATAATGGAGTAAGTAGTATTAGATATATTGATAAAATTTTATATGATTGGAATAAAAAAGGATATCATAAAATGACAGAAGTAAAAGAAGGAATAGAAAAAAGAAGAAAGGAAAAAGAAAGTAACTTAGAGTTATTTGACTACAATTGGTTAGAAGATGAAGGATAAAGAACAAAAGATAATAGAGTATATGGATGAATTGTTTTATAACGCAACATGTGAATTAAATTATGAAAAAGATTATGAGCTACTAATAGCAACAGTTCTTTCTGCTCAATGCACAGATAAAAGAGTAAATGAAGTAACAAAAGTTTTATGGGAAAAATATTCTTTAGAAACACTTAGTAAAGCTAGCAATAAAGAAATAGAAACTATCATTCATTCTGTAGGTTCCTATACAAAAAAAGCAGCTTATTTAATTGAAATAGCAAAAAGACTCATAAAAGAGCAAAATAAAATCGTGCCAAATGATAGAGAATATTTAGAAAGCCTTCCAGGGGTCGGAAGAAAAACTTGCAATGTCGTTCTTTCAAATATTTATAATGTTCCTGCAATTGCTGTGGATACACATGTTGAAAGAGTATCAAAAAGACTTTCATTAGCATATCAAAAAGATACAGTAGACAAAGTAGAAAAAAAACTAATGAAAAAATTTCCAAAAGAAAAATGGAGTAAATTACATCATCAACTTGTATTATTTGGAAGATATATTTGTAAAGCTATAAAACCAGAATGTGAAAACTGTAAATTAAAAGAAATATGTAAATATTATCAAAAGAAAAAGTAATAAACTCGTTAAAAAAACGAGTTTTTATATGCAAAAAAATAAGCCATGTAGCTTATTCTTCATCTGTAACAGGTGGTTTTTGACAACTATCAGAAACAGTTATTTTTCCATTTACTTTTTTAGTTTCACCATTATAGGTAACCGTGTAAGTAATATCTTTTGTACCATTTGTATCTGTATCAACAGAACTAGCAATAACTGTTACAGAACTAGTAATATCTTTGTTATCTAAAGTAACTTTAATGCCATCTTTAGGATTTAAAACACTTCCTTTAGTTACACAAAGATCGATTGGAGTAACAACAAATTCTTCTTGAGATTCAATTTTTGTTTTAACAGTAATTCCATTAGATTGATTATTTTTAAAAATACTATAAGAACTTTTAATAACAAATTCGTATTCTCCACCAGTAGGGGCAGTATAAGTATAACTATTTTTTTGAGTCCAACCTAAACTAGTTAAATTTCCATTTTTATCTTTTACATAAATATGATAACCAAAAGTTCCTAAATTAGCTGTATTATAACTATCATATAATTTTAAATATTCGGTTTCAAAAGAAGCATAAGCACGACTATAATTCTTTTTATAAGTTTTTAAATAATTTGCAAGCTCTGTACGAGCAGCATTACTATCAAGTGCCTTAGGATTTTGGGCATTTTCCCAAGTAATAGTAATAGTTTTATCTTTTGCAGTAGCTTTTCCATTTGTTGGATCTTCTAATTTTTGAAAGCGATTAGAAGTTTCACCAGGTTCTGTACCAGATTTAAATAAAGCATTTAGTTTCATATTATCAGGTGTATATTCGCTTGCTCTTTTAGGAGGAAGTGTATTTTTTTCAATAGTCACACTAACAACACCACTAGGTCGTTCAAATTTTTTATTAGAATTTAAAATATTATTAGCAAGATAAGCACTAATTTGTCCACGTGGAGTAGAACCAGTTGGAGTAGTAAAATAATGATCTTTATCTAAAATATCATATCCCATCCACATCGAAATCGCATAATCAGAGTTATAAGTATTTACCCAATGATCTGGAGTTGCATAAACACTAACGCCTAATTCTTTTGCAGAAGCACTATCAATATTTGAAGTACCAGATTTAGAAGCAATAGTTCCTCTTAAAGAAGAATTGATAGGTCCACCAACATTTTCTCTTGTAGCTTGAAGTAATACATCGGTAATTAAATAAGCAGTTTCTTCACTCATAGCTCGAACCATTTCATATTTATATTCAATTGTTTCTTCAGTCTCGGTATTAGTAATCTTTTTATAAGAGTAAGGTTCAATATAATAACCTTTTCTTGCAAACGCCGAATAAGCAGCTGCACTTTCAATAGGAGATAAACCTTTTGGAAGTCCACCAATTGAGTAAGATTCAAATAAATCATCCCCATAATTATCTTCATCAATACCTAGACGATTTAAAAATTCTTTAATTTGACTTTTATCAACTTGATGAAAAGCTTGTAAAGCCGTGGTGTTACGAGACTGCGATAATGCATCTTTTAAAATCATAACTCCAAGGTTTCGATTATCCCAGTTATTCATAATGCCACCAGTATCATAACCATATTTAAAGTCAATAAACATATGACCTGTAGAAGCATTGTTATATTCAATTAAAGGTCCATAATCAATAAGTGGCTTAATAGTAGAACCAGGTTGTCTTCGATAAGGTTTTAAATTATTCGTAGATAAATTGTTAGCTCGATTTGTTCCTTGAGCAACATAATTTCTTCCAGCTCCCATTGCAACAATAGAACCATCTTCGACAGAAATAACCGCGGTTCCTACTTGCATCAAATCATCGCGGAATTGATAAGCAGCACCATTTTGCATATTGTTAATAATATCTTGAATACCTTTATCAAAAGAAGTAGTAACATCATAACCAGAATTTTTATAAAGATCAATTCCTTCTTTTTCATATATTTCTTCTTTTGTATAATCAATTAAATGTTGATAGGCAAAACTAGAAGCACTATCATCTTTATTAGTAAGTAAAGATTCCACACGAATACTTTGAGCATCTTTCATTTCTTGTTCTGTAATATAACCATGACGATACATTAAACTAAGAACAATATTTTTTCTTTCATCTGAATCATCTGGATGTTTAAAAGGATTAAACACAAGAGGATTATTTACCATTCCTACTAAAACAGCAGATTCTGGCAAAGTAATATCAGAAACAGATTTGCCAAAATAATATTGACTAGCTTGTTCTACACCATAAATTCCCCCAAAATTAGTACCACCACCAGCAAACCACCAAGAATTTAAATACATCTCAATAATTTGTTCTTTCGTATAACTATTTTCAATTTTAAAAACAGCCATATAAATATCTTTAAACTTACGAATAATTCCTTCTATACCAGAAGCTTCATCACCATTAAAATAGTTTTTAGCAAGTTGCATAGATAAAGTAGAAGCCCCACCAGCAGAAGAGTTACCCGCTAATTGTCCTAAACTAGCTTTCGTAAAACGAGCAGCATCAAATCCACTATGTTGGAAAAAACGTGCATCTTCGGTTGCTACTAAAGCATCTACAAGAACTTGAGGAAAATCTTCATAATTTTTAAGCTCGCGATTTTCACTTCCGATTCTTGCCATAATAGAGCCATCTTTCCATCTTATAATCGTGGCTTCTTTATTATAAAGTGCTTCTTGTTTAAATTCAGGAGCAGTAAAAACAATATATAGACTAAAAGCAATTCCAACAGATGCAAAAACAATTCCTAAAGTGATAAAACCCATCAAAACATATTGCCCAATATGTCTTTTTTTATTAGATTTTTTCTTCTTTTTTCCTTTTTCTTCTTTAATACTATCTTTAATTTCTTTCATACTTTTAAGTTTCAATTTTTTCTTTGCCATTAAAACAATCTCCTTTAAAATAAATTTCATTTACGACCGTTAAATAATCTAATGTAGGATTATAACGTTCTTTTATAAGATATCCTTTTTGTTCTATATAAGAATATGGAATACTTTTTCTAGTGTTTTCTTCTAAAAAAGAAATTAAATCTTCTCCTTTTAATAAAAACACATTTCCATTCATTTTTATAAGAACAAAACAAATTCCCCCATGAGCTAAAACCCGTTTTATATAACCTAATTGATGTTGATGAAAATTAGCAAGAGGAAATGACGTTTTATTTTGTGTTTCTTTTGCTTCAAATTCCACATAACAACCCCGATATATACCATTGTAATCCAAAGTAGAAGGGGATTTAAAATATCCATTTTTAATAATTCTACCATGCTCTGTATAAATAGCTTCACTAATTCCAATAGGAGTAGGCTTTTTATAAATAAGAGCGCGATCTTGCTCTACATAATATGCATTTGTTTCATTGATTAAAAGTTCTAAATCCATCCCTCGATTACTATAGTTAATAGATTTAGAGGTTTCTTTCTTGATTTTATTTGGATACTCCATAAGAAAAACCTCCTTTTATATTATACTATAAGATGTAAAAATTGAAAAGTGAAAAAAAGAAAAATAATATTGAGATATTTTGTCGAAAGGACTGAAAGGATATAAAAAAACAGTTACAATAAAGTAGGTGAAGAAAAATGAAATCATGTGAAAAAATATTTAATAAATTATTAGAAAATATAATGGATTTAGATTTAAAAATTGTGGAACTTGCTCTTCAAAATGCGATGAAAGAAGAAAAAATAAAATTGACAAACAAATAAAATAAGTTTAAAATTTTTGCTTAGAAAGTAGGAAGTAATATGGCAAAGTTATATTTTAGATATGGAGCAATGAATTGTGGAAAAACAACATATATTTTACAAGCAATGCATAATTATGAATCAAGAGGACAAAAAGTTTTTTTAATGAAATCAAAAATAGATACGAAAGGAGGTAGTTCGATAGTAAATCGTCTAGGGTTAGAAAGAAAAGTAGACTTGTTGTTTGAAACAACAGAAAATTTGTTTTCTTATATTAAACAACAAGAAAAGGATTTAGCCTGTATTTTTGTAGATGAAGCACAATTTTTAAAGAAAGAGCAAGTAGATGAATTACAAAGAGTAACTTATGAACTAGATATTCCTGTAATTTGTTATGGAATACGTACAGATTTTCAAAAAAACGGCTTCGAAGGCTCTAGAAGATTATTAGAAATAGCTCATACGATTGAAGAATTAAAGACGGTTTGTGAATGTGGAAAAAAAGCCATTTTTAATGCTAGAAAAGTAAATGGCAAATTTGTAAAAAATGGAAATAAAGTAGAAATTGATAATCAAAAAGAAATAGAATATGTGACCTTTTGTGCAAAATGTTATCACAAAAAAGTAGGAGAAGAGGACTAAACTGGCAATTGTTGGCTTCTTGACAAAAACTCTTTTGGTTGGTAATATTAAATCATGAAGGTGATTATATGTTGAATGACAAAATTATGTTAACTCCAGAAGAGATTTATGAAAAAGAATTCAAAGTCGATGCTCGTGGATATCGCCCTCAAGAAGTGGATAATTTTTTAGATAATGTGATAAAAGATTATACCGAATTTCTAAGAATAATAAAGGGATTAGAACGAGAACTTGGGAGTTTAACAAACGAAAATAGAGAATTAAAAAATCAAATTAGAAAATTGCAAACAGAATTAGAATCTCAAGAAGGATCTAATGAATCTGCTGGTGTAAGTAATGTAGATTTATTAAGAAGAATTAGTCAATTAGAAAAATTTGTTTATGGAAAATTAAAATAATAACTAGACAAATGCTGCATCAATAAAGATGTTGAGGAAAGTCCTTGCTCGCACAGCCTGAAATGGTTGTAGTGATTGTGCTTAGGGAAAAAATAACCTAAGGTAGAAGAAATTCTAACGGCTTTGAAACAACCTGTAAAATGGTTTTAGTAAATATAAAAGTGCCAAAGTGACGAAGAAAAGGGAAACCTTGGAAGTGGAACGTGGTAAACCCCACAAGCGAGAAACCCAAATTTTGGTAGGGGAGCTACTGATAGGAACAAAACAATTCAGTGGACCAGTAATGGTAGATAAATATTTGTCGCGTAAAATTTACGTACAGAACAAGGCTTATAAGTTATTATTTTTTTTATCTAAAAAAGGAGTGAGTATCTTGTTTGAAATAGGAAACAGCTTAAAAGAAGCAAGAATATCATCAGGAGTAACTCTAAAAGAAGCATCAAGAGATTTAAATATAAAAGATATAATATTAGAAAATATAGAAGAAGGAAGCATAGGATGTTTTAAAGATATTTATGAATTAAAAGATTATTTAATCAACTATGCCAAATATTTAGGATTAAATCCTACAAAACTAATTGATGATTTTAATGAATATCTTTTTGAATATACATCAAAAATTCCTTTAAAAGAAATTGAAAAAAAAGTAATGGAACAAAATAAAGAAAAAGTAGAAGAAAAAATCATTTCTCCATATACCAAACCCGCAAGAAAATATCCTACAAAATATTATGTAATATCTTATACAGCACTAATTATTTTAGCAATTATAATTATTGTTTGGAGTGTTATAAGAATTACTAACGCATAAAAAGGAGTATAATTGTATGAATTTATCAACGAAAATAACATTAAGTCGTCTAGTATTAGCAGGAATCATTTTATTATTATTGCTCTTTCCTTGGATAGACATTGGTTTTTCTTTTAAAACATTTGTAATAAAAGGAAGAATAATCATAGATACAAAATATATCATTGCTGGAGTTTTATTTTTAATTGCGTCTATCACAGATGTATTGGATGGATATTTAGCAAGAAAAGAAAAGAAAGAAAGTGAATTTGGTTCAGTATTAGATATTATGGCTGACAAATTTTTAATAAATGGTGTACTAATCGTGTTAGCTTATCAAGGATTTATACATGTTTTAATTCCTGTAATAATTGTAGTAAGAGATATTTTATTAGATGGACTAAGATTACTAGCAGCGAAAGAACAAAAAGAAATTACAGAAAATAAATTAGGAAAAATAAAAACCATTTGTCTATTATTAGGAACGACTTTAATATTGTTTTACAATCTTCCTTTTGAAATATGGGGAATTTATTTAGCAGAAATTATAATTGATATTGGAGCAATACTATCAGTAATATCAGGAATATCTTATTTTATAGAATTAAAAAATAAGTTGAAAGTAGAAGAACTAAAATTTTAGTTCTTTTTAATTGCTTTTTTAGGTGTATGTGTCATTTAATAAATACGGATAATAACAAATACTAAAAATATATATTGAAATAACTGAAAATGGTAGTATTATTTCAATGTAGTATCAAAGTGTAAAACACGGTTAAAAAACACGTTTTAAAAATGTAAATTTACATTAAATTAACAATTCTGGCTGTGTAATTTTATAATAATAAGATATACTAAACATAGAAAGTAGGGTTAATATGAAAAAAAGAAATCTAATAAGTTTACTTCTTTTACTTATTTTTCCATTCACAGTAAATGCAGAATATAAAAAAGATTTTATAAAAACGTATCAAGAAGAAAGAGAAGCAATATTTTATTCTGTAACAAGTACTAATGATGGAGCGATAGCAGTAGGAAGAATATTAGAAAATAGTCCTGATGAAAAAAGCATAGAAGCAAGAATAAGTAATTATACATACGATGCAATAATTGTAAAATATGATAATTTAGGAAACATAATATGGGAGAAAAAATATGGTGATTTTGGTTTAGAAGAAGAATTTTATTCTATAAAAGCTACCACAGATGGAAATTACATAATTGTTGGGATGAAAGAAATACAACTAGAAAATAGAGCTCAAGAATACACTCCTTTTGATAGTTGGATTATAAAAATAAATGAAAAAGGAGAGACATTATGGGAAAAAAGATTATATGGAAACAGAAATGAACGTTTTACAGATGTGACAAATACACCAGATAATGGATATTTAGCAGTAGGTGCCACTAATTCAAATTACATAGAAGGAAAAGAGGAGCAAGATAAAAGCAAAATATATGGTTTAATTGTAAAATATAATCAAGATGGTGAAGCAAAATGGATAAAAACATATGGTAATAATTTAAATGATATAGAATGCATATCTGTTACTGTAGTAGAAGATGGCTATATAATTACAGGAAAAACAGAAGATAATTCCTTTCTATTAAAAGTAAATAATGAGGGAGACATCATTTGGAAAAAAGAATTAGAAAAAACAGAAATGATTGGAAAAATTGTAACAGACCTAGAAAAAAATGTTTTATTTGTGATTGGGGAAACAACTAAAACTAGCGTTGTAGGTAAAATCATTAAAATGAATAAAAACGGCGAGATTATTTGGGAAAAAGAATCTATTTTAGAACCAAGTATTTATATATCTTTAAATGTTACAAATCAAAATCATTATATAGTTACAGGGACTTTATTAAATGATCCAAATATTTCTTATCTCGTAGAAATGAATTCCAAAGGCGAAATGTTATGGGAAGAAAAAATAGAAGAAGAAAATAACTATTATCAAATGTATGATGTTACAGAACATAATGGAAACTTATTTATTGTTGGGGAAAAAATTCATTTTGAAAATGCAAATCCAGTAAATTATGGAGCATCAAATAATTGGAATGAAGGCGCGGCAATAGCAAAATATAATTATGTAAAAAAAGAATATAATATTAAAGTAGAATCAAGTAAATATGGAAAAATTAAAACATTAGAAAAAGCATTTGAAAAAGATTCAGTAAAAATTTCCATAATACCAGATGATAATTATGAGTTAATAAGTTTAAAAATATTTGATCAATTTGGAAAAGATATTACAAAAAGCATAAATTACAATGAAGAAACAAATACATTTTTAATGCCATCAATGGACATAATAATAAAAGCGGAATTTGATATTATAAATCCAAAAACAGGAAAAGCTTTCTCAATTTTTTCTATGATAATCATTACATCACTAATTATAGGAACTTTCTTAATTAGTAGACAAAAGAAATTTTATCATGTCTAAAGAATACCTAAGTGTGTTCTTTTTTTAAATCTGCAAGAAAAATTTTGCAAAAACAATTGCCAAAAAAAGAAAGAAACAAACGTTCGTAAAATAAGTTGACAAACGATAGGATATGTTATAAAATGATTGCAGAAAGAGAGAGTTGAACATGAAAACAACAAAAGAAATAAAAGATAAAGATAAAGCTCTAGAACAAGTACTAGCAGATATAGAAAAACAATTTGGAAAAGGTGCCATAATGAAATTGGGTGCAAAAGAACATATGGAAATAGAAGTAACATCAAGTGGTTCTTTAACACTAGATATCGCATTAGGAGTAGGTGGATATCCAAAAGGACGTATTATTGAGATTTATGGACCAGAATCATCTGGAAAAACAACCTTTGCTCTTCATGCCATCGCAGAAGTTCAAAAAGCTGGTGGAAGGGCAGCCTTTATTGATGCCGAACATGCTCTAGATCCTGTTTACGCCAAAAATTTAGGAGTAGACATCAATGAGTTATTATTATCACAACCAGACACAGGAGAACAAGCCTTAGAAATTTGTGAAGCTTTAGTAAGAAGTGAGGCAGTAAACATCATTGTTATAGATTCCGTTGCAGCATTAGTTCCACAAGCAGAAATAGATGGTGATATGGGAGATAGTCATGTAGGATTACAAGCAAGACTAATGAGTCAAGCTCTAAGAAAATTATCTGGAACGATAAATAAAACAAAAACAACCGCAATTTTTATTAACCAATTAAGAGAAAAAGTCGGCATAATGTTTGGAAATCCTGAAACAACACCAGGAGGAAGAGCTCTAAAATTTTATTCTACAATTCGCTTAGATGTTCGTCGTGGAGAACAAATAAAATCTGGAGATCAAATTTTAGGAAATAAAACAAATATTAAAGTAGTAAAAAATAAAGTGGCACCACCTTTTAAAACCGCAAGTGTAGACATAATGTATGGAGAAGGTGTATCAAGAGAAGGTGAAGTAATAGATATAGCAGCAGATTTAAATATATTAGATAAATCTGGGGCTTGGTATGCATACAACGGCGAAAAAATAGGTCAAGGAAAAGAAAATGTGAAAAATACTTTACGTGAAAATAAAGAAATGATGCAAGAATTAGAAGAAAAGGTAAGAGCACATTATGGATTTGGTGTAAAAAAAGAGCAAAAGAAGAAAGAAGATTGTTAAAGAAAAAAATCTTCTTTTTCTTGTAAAACTTTAGAAACTCATTTATAATTGACTTATAGATATTTAATAAACATTAATTTTCTATAAATAAAATAGTGAGGAGAAAAAAGTTATGGAACAATTTTTATGGACCATCTTAACTTTAATCCTTGGAATTGTGGGTGGAATAGGATTAACCACTTTGGTAGCCTTTATAAAAGGAACAAATCTTGCTAAAAAAGCTGATAAATTGATAGAAGAAGCAAAAAAAGAGGCAGAAAAACAAAAAAGAGACCGTCTCTTAGAAATGAAAGAAGAAAGTTATAAACTAAAACAAGAAACAGAAAAAGAAATAAGAGAAAAAAAAGAAGAAATAAAAGCAAATGAAAACCGCTTACTTCAAAGAGAAACAAGTTTAGATAAACGAGATGAAATATTACAAAAAAGAGAAATATCTGTAAATGAAAAAGAAAACAATTTATTAGCCAAACAAAAAGAATTACAATCCAAAGATGAAAAGATGGAAGAATTATTAAAAGAAGAAATGCGTTCTTTAGAAAATATTGCAAAATTTAGTAAAGAAAAAGCGAGAGAGTTAATATTAAAACGTTGTGAAGAGGAAATGACAAAAGAACTAGCAACTTATGTAAAAGAACGAGAACAAGAAGCAAAATTACAAGCAAGTGAAATAGCTAAAAATATTATTGTAGAATCTATGCAAAGATATGCTGATGATGTTGCAACAGAACAAACAGTAAGTGCAATAAACTTACCAAATGATGAAATGAAAGGTAGACTAATCGGAAGAGAAGGAAGAAATATTAGAACAATTGAAGCTGTAACAGGTGTGGATTTAATCATTGATGATACACCAGAGACAATTGTCGTCTCATCATTTGACCCATTAAGAAGAGAAATTGCTAAAATTACAATAGAAACACTTATTAAAGATGGAAGAATTCATCCATCAAGAATTGAAGAAATTTATGATCGTGTATGTAAAGATATGAACACAAAAATTACCGAGTTAGGTTCAGAAGCGTGTTATGAGTTAGGAATTACAAAAGTAGATCCAGAACTAGTAAATCTAATTGGTAAACTTGCTTTTCGAACTAGTTATGGTCAAAATGCTCTAAAACATTCTAAAGAAGTAGGAGAGTTATGTGGACTAATGGCTGCAGAGCTTGGTCAAAATGTCGCACTCGCAAAACGTGCAGGTCTTTTACATGATATTGGAAAATCTATTGATTATGAAGTAGAAGGTAGTCATGTTGAAATAGGTTTAGACATAGCGAAAAGATATAAAGAAGATGAAATTGTTCAAAATGCCATCGCCTCTCATCACCAAGATGCAGAACAAACAAGTATTATTTCTGTATTAGTTCAAGTTGCTGATACTTTATCTGCAGCAAGACCAGGTGCAAGAAATGATTCATTAGATAATTATATTAAAAGATTAGAACAATTAGAAAGTCTTGGAAATTCTTTCGAAGGAGTAGAAAAAACTTATGCTATGCAAGCTGGTAGGGAAGTTAGAATCATGGTAAAACCAGAACAAGTAGATGATGTTTTGGCTTATAAAATAGCAAGAGATATGAAAGAAAAAATAGAATCTGAAATGCAATATCCAGGAACAATTAAAGTACTAGTAATTCGTGAAACAAGAGCACAAGAAGAAGCAAAATAAAAGTCATCTAAAGATGATTTTTTTAATACAACAAAAGAATGATAAAGAAATATTGAAGCAAAGAAAAAAGTTTGTTAAAATGAAATTAACAAAAAATAAAAGAGGTGTTAAGAATTAAGGGAGTTATGTCAATATTTGGTACATAAAAGTGAGGGGGATTTATAGAATTTTCTCACATTTATTTTGTTTTTCATAGGAGAAGAAAACCCTAAACTTGAATGAAGTCGAATAGGATTATAAAACCCCTCAATAAAATCAAAAATAGTTTTATAAGCGTCTTCAAAGTAGTATAATGTTTTAGTAGAAAGCCATTCTTTTTTTTAAGTGGCATGAAAAGATTCTTGAATCGCATTTTGATCACAAGAATGGTTTAGTTCAGTATAACTATATAGAAAATGATTTTCAGCAAGAATTTTTCTATATAATTTTGAACGAAATTGAGAGCCTTTATCAGAATGAATAATGAGACCTGGGAAAGGTTTTCTTTTTTTATAGCATCTCTTAAAGCAATTTCAACATCAACCGTTTTTTGAGTTTTAGCAAGAGTCCAACCAACAATTTTTCTACTGAATAAATCCATAAAGCTGATTAAAAATAAAATTATTCCAATGTCCTTCTTGACAACAGGAACCCAAAAGAAACTTCTTATACCTATTGAT
Organism: uncultured Mycoplasmatota bacterium; assembly: GCA_947649355.1. Classification (GTDB taxonomy): domain Bacteria; phylum Bacillota_I; class Bacilli_A; order RF39; family UBA660; genus Ventrenecus. Next base: position 19,841 of record CANSRG010000026.1, read on the forward strand.
CAAGAAGTTTTCTCTGCATAAAGTTATTTTCTAAAGTAAGTGTACAACTAAAAGCGAAGGTAAAGAAAATAAATAGATATCTTTACACAAAATTTACGTTCCCCCTCAAAAAGTTGTACCAAAAATATACTAACATCCTAATTGTAAATTGACTTAGGGGGGGGGGTATAATGGTACAATAATTAAGAGAATAAAAAAAAGAAAGGAATACAACAAAAGGATAGTAAAAGGTATATTCTTGTGTTACACTAGTATCATAAAAAAGAATAGGAACATACTAGAGAAAAGGAAGTTGGTTAATATGAAAAAGAAAAAAGTATTATTGGTAGTAGGAATACTAATAGGAATATTTTGTGTAGTAGGAGTCTCTTATGCATATTGGAAATTTAGTGAAAGAATGAAAGAGAAAAGTCATATAACAA
>CANSRG010000027.1 GCA_947649355.1 uncultured Mycoplasmatota bacterium
GCTTCCTATGATGATTTTATCACAATGTACCCCCCCCCCTGTCAAGCATTTATAACTTAAAATCGTCAAATGTAAATTGAACAGAAGCTTCTTTCGATTCTAATAAAACTTCTTCTTTTTCTTGATAGCCTTGTAACTCTACTTTATTCATGACATCCAAAATTTGCTTTTTAGTAATCGTAGAACCAGTACTTGCAATATCCATAATTGGAATTTCACTACCCTTTAAATCTACACTTCCATCTTCTGTTATATAAGTGATTTCTTCTCGAGCAAAACTTGGTAAAACTTGTAAAACAAAATAATTTACACTTTTTACTTTTTTCAAAATTGTATTTCCTCTTTTTGCCCGACCCGTTTCTAAAATCTCACTAAATTTCAATCTTTTCGCAGTATTTTGTGTAGTAAATAAAGTAAAATATTCTACTTCATCAAAAGTAACTAAAGAGACAACTTCATCTTCTTTTAAAAGAATCGCTTTAACTCCTGAACCACGTGCTCCCACTAAAGGAACTTCAAGTTTTTGGAATTTACAATAATATCCTAATTTAGAAACGACTAAAATATTTGTCTTACATGGTAAAACCATAATTACTTGATCATCTTCTTTTAATTTCATAGAAGTCATGGCTTTAGAAGTACGTGTCGCGAAAAATTCTTTCATATGAGTTCTTTTTATCATTCCATTTTTAGAGACACAAACAACTTCTTCATTATCTGTATAAATAAAGGATGATACTACTTTTTCTTCTAGTTGCAAAGTAATAATATTGTTAATATGTTTTCCTAAATCTTTCCACTTAGCTTCTGGAATTTTATGAACAGGAAGAAAAATATAATTCCCTAAATTTGTAAATAATAAAATATGATCTTGAGTAGTCACATCAAATAGATTTCTAATATAATCTCCTGGTTTCATAGTTGGTTCTTCAGTATTTGCTTGATAAGATTTACTACTTACACGTTTAATGTAACCTTCATTTGTAACTACAACCACGACTTTTTCTTTTGGAATCATACTTTTTAAATCTATTTTTATTTCTGTAATTTCATCTTTTATTTCTGTCCGTCTTTCATTACCATATTCTTTTTTTATAAGTTTCAATTCATTTTTCATCACATGTTTTAAAGCATCTTCATTATTTAAAATTTGCTCCCATAAATACATATTTTTCTTAAGTTTTTCCATTTCTTCTTGTAAAGCAACAATATCAGTATTCGTAAGTCGATACAGTTGTAATTCTACAATAGCTTTTGCTTGTGCTTCTGTAAAAGAAAATTCTAATACTAAGTTTTCAATCGCATTAGATTTATTTTTACTTGCTCTAATAATTTTAATAACTTCATCTAAAATACTAATTGCTTTTACTAAACCTTCTAAAATATGATATTGAGCCCTAGCATGCTCTAAATCAAAACGAGTTCTTCTTGTAATAACTTCTTTTTGATGAACAATAAAGGCATCTAAAATTTCTAAAATACCAACAAGTCTTGGACGTCGATTTACAATAGCAACCATATTAAAATTATAATTTACTTGTAAATCTGTATTTTTAAGTAAATAATTTAAAACTAACTCTGCATTTGCATTACTCTTTAAATCGATTACAATTCTTGCTAAATGGTCTTTATCAGACTCATCAATTACATCGTTAATACCTTCAATTTTTTTGTCCAGTTTAATATCTGTAATTTTTTTTATCAATTGTTCTTTCACAACTTCATATGGAATAGAATGAACTATAATCTGTTGTTTATTACCATTTTTAATAATTTCTGTTTTAGCTTTTAAAACAACTTTTCCTTTTCCTTTTGTATAAGCCTCAATAAGACCAGCTTTTCCTTCAATGACTCCACCAGTTGGAAAATCAGGTCCTGGTAAAAGTTCCATAATAGTTTCTAATTTACAATTAGGAGATTCTATTCGTTTTATAGTTGCAAGAATAACTTCACTTAAATTATGAGTAGGAATATTTGTCGCATATCCAGATGAAATACCTGTCGAACCATTTACTAAAAGATTTGGAAATGCAGCAGGTAAAACAGTAGGTTCTTCTATTCGATCATCAAAATTCCAAGCCATTTCTACAGTATTTTTTTCAATAGATTTTAACATTTCTTCTGCAATTTTAGATAAACGAGATTCTGTATAACGCATCGCAGCAGGTCCATCCCCATCAATAGAGCCATTATTTCCATGAACATCAATAAAAATTTCACGCATTTTCCAAGGTTGACTCATTCTTATCATTGCATCATAAATAGAAGAATCTCCATGAGGATGAAAATGTCCCATAATATACCCAACTGCAGTAGCACTTTTTCTATGAGGTTTATCATAAGTAAAATGAGAAGTATACATTCCATATAAAATACGTCGTTGAACAGGTTTTAATCCATCTCTAACATCTGGAAGTGCTCGCTCTTGAATAATTTCTTTAGAGTATCTACCAAAACCAGTTTCCATAATTTCTTCTAAACTATAATCAAAAATTTTTTCAACAATCGTTTTTTCTTCTTTTTTCTTTGCCATATCATCACTTCCTAAAATCATCTTCTAATGTAAAGTCTACATTTTCATTTATCCATTCTTTTCTTGGTGCCACTTCATCTCCCATTAAAACATGAATTCTTTTTTCTGCAAGAGCTGCATCACTTAAATTAACACGGATAAGACGCCGATGAGCAGGATCCATAGTTGTTTGATATAACTCCTCTCCATCCATCTCTCCAAGACCTTTAAAACGTTGCACTTTATAACTTCCTTTTAAAGTTTTCTTTCTTTCTTCTAATTCTTCATCAGTAGCAATATATTCTTTTCCATTTTTCGTTTCAATAGAATAAAGAGGTGGTGTTGCTATATAAAGCATTCCTTGTTCAATTAAAGGACGCATAAAACGATAAAAAAAAGTAATAAGTAAAACTTGAATATGAGAACCATCCACATCCGCATCGGTCATAATAATAACTTTTCCAAAATTACTTTCTGTATAATCAAAGTTTGCTCCAAGTCCAGCACCAATAGCATATTCAATTTGTCTTAACTCTGCATTAGCTTCAATTTCTCTTTCACTCGCTTTTTCACAATTTAATACTTTCCCACGAAGCGGCAAGATAGCTTGAGTTTCACGATTACGACAAGGTTTCGCTGAACCACCAGCAGAATCCCCTTCCACTAAAAAAAGTTCATTAAGTTGATAATTTTTACCAGTTGCCTTAGTAAATTTTTCAGACAATACACGTTCTTTATTATTTTTTCCGTTTCCTTTACGAACTTGTTCACGAGCTTTTCTAGCAGCCTCTCTAGCCATTTTACTTTTTTGAGCTTTCTCAATAATAGAAAGAGCAATTTCTTTATTTTCTTCTAAAAAGAATTTTAAATTTTCATAAGTAACACTTTCTACAGCACTTCTTGCTTCTGGTGTTCCAAGTTTTCCCTTTGTTTGGCCTTCAAATTGTAATAAATTTTCAGGAATTTTAACAGATATAATCGCAGACAACCCTTCTCTTACATCATCACCAGTTAAACCTTCTTTGCCTTTAATCAAATTATTATTTCTTGCATAATCATTAAAAGCTTTAGTAAGTCCCGTTTTAAAACCAACTTCATGAGAACCACCATCACTTGTTTTTACATTATTTACAAAAGAAAGTAATTGTTCATTATAAGAATCTGTATATTGCATAGCTATATCTACTTCAATATTATTTTTAGTATTGTCAAAATGAATAACTTTATGTAAAGCATTTTTATTTTCATTTATATATTCTACAAAAGAAACAATTCCATTTTCATAATGATATTTAGAATTTAAATTATCCTCTTCATCAATCACTTCAATAGTTACATTAGAAAGTAAAAAAGCACTTTCTTGCATTCTTTCACAAATAGTAGTAAAAGAAAAATTACAATTTTTAAAAATATCTTTATTTGGCAAAAAGTTAACAATAGTTCCAGTTTTTTTAGACTCCCCTATTACAGTCAAAGGTTGCTTTACTTTCCCACCATCAAAAAATTTAATTTGACTAATTTTTCCTTCTTTATAAATCGTAACATCCATTCGAGTAGAAAGGGCATTTACTACACTAGCCCCTACACCATGAAGACCACCAGATACTTTGTAACCATCAGACTCAAACTTTCCACCTGCATGTAAAACAGTATAAACAACCTCAGGTGTACTTTTTCCACTTTCATGCATACCTATAGGAACACCACGACCATTATCACAAATAGTAACAGAGCCATCTTTATGAAGTAAGATTTTAATATAATTTCCATAACCATTGATAATCTCATCAATTCCATTATCAACAATTTCCCAAATCAAATGATGCATTCCACGTTTATCTGTAGAACCAATATACATTCCAGGACGTTTACGAACCGCTTCTAGTCCTTCTAATATTTTAATTGAATTTTCATCATACGTGTTTTTTGTTGCCATACTTTATTCACCTAAGTAAGTATAACATGAAAAAAGTTTTTTACAAAGTTTTAAAGGTAAAATAAATGTCTAAAAAACAAAAAAAGAAAGAAAAAAGTTAGATAAAAAACCGTTTTAAACCAAAATTCGACATTTTTAGACATTTTTTATAGACATTTTTCTTTGATAAGAAGAATCTAACATTTCTAATATAGCTTCTCGCTCTAATGTATACATTTGAATACTCTGTTTTATAAACAAAGAAGGATTTTTAGCTAAGAAAGAATCAGGAAAATATAGTCGTTTCTCAACAATACTTTCTAGTGCATTCATTAAATCATATTTCTTAAAATCATCAAATAGAGTTTCATTTATTTTAAGAGTTTGCCTAGTTTTATCTTGTAAAAAACCTACAACATTTACTTTAAAAGGACTACAATAATTCCTTCTTAAAGCATATAAATAATCAAGTAAATCTTGCTTTGTCAATTTTTGAAAACGATAAATATAAGTAAGTAAATAAAATACTTCTAACCATTCTTGACAAAGACCATACCCCCCCCCCTGTTTCGTTGTATCTACTCTTTCAATATAAGGAATACCAGATTCTTTTTTACTATTTAAAATATAATTTTTATAAAACATTTTTTTAATAATTGGAGAAGTAATAAATTCAATACTAGTTTGCCTTTCTTCTAAAAAATAGCTTTCTATTTGATTAACAATAGATTGAAATATTTCATTATTTATAACAGTTTTATTTTGTAAAGTATATTTCATTTTATATAAAATATCTTTTTCAATAATTTGTCTTAACTTTTTTTGAATATAATAATAATGATGTGTTAAAGAATTCGAAAAATAAATATAATTATCAACATTTGAAAGAAAAGGCTTCTGTGTTTCAAAATCATAATTTCTAAATGTATGTGTTCCTTCAAAACGATAAAATTTTGGAAAATTAGATAATTCATAATATACTTCTTCAAAAATAGTCATTAGTTACTCATCTCCACAAGTGAATAATATAACCAAAATAATCACATAATACAACTTTTTTTCATAAACATGTATAATTGTAACATCTTTCATTTTCTTTTAACTTCCACACAAGTTTCCTATTTACTTTTATGAAAAGGTTTCAGAAGGAAATCTAACACATATTGATTTTATCATCTTTTTTGAAAAATTAAGTTTTATTTTATAATCATCACATCAATTATCGACATTATATATTATCGTTAAACATCACTATTATCAAAAATTGCTTACTTTAAATGCTTTAAAACAAATTTAATAATCAGTTTATTATTTATTAAAACTCCTCTTTTTTTAATCATACTTCTTAAAAGATTTCAATTTATTGTTTATTGCTAAAAAAAATTGTTTACTAATTATTTGTCAACAATAAAAAATTATAATTTATATAATGGAAAAGATGTTTTGCCAGCATAAGTAGAATTTGAAAGTTCATCTTCAATTCGCATTAACTCATTATACTTACAAATACGATCTGTACGAGACAAAGATCCTGTTTTAATTTGACCTGTAGAAAAAGCCACAACTACATGAGAGATAGTAACATCCTCTGTTTCTCCACTTCGATGAGAAATGACAGCAGTATAACCATGCTCTTTTGCTAAATTTATAGCGTCAATTGTTTCTGTTAAGGTCCCAATTTGATTTAATTTAATTAAAATAGAATTAGCAAGACCATTTTCAATTCCTTCTTTAAATATAGAAGGATTTGTAACAAATAAATCATCTCCAACTAATTGAACTTTTTTTCCAATACGTTCTGTTAATTGTTTCCATCCTAAAGTATCTCTTTCTCCTAAACCATCTTCAATAGTAATAATGGGATATTTTAAAATGAGCTCTTCATACCAAGAAATCATCTCCTCAGTTGTTTTCACTCCACCATTACTCTTTTTTAATTCATACATTCCTGTTTCTTTATTGAAAAACTCACTAGCTGCTACATCTAAACCAATACAAATATCCCTTCCAGGAACATAACCTGCAATTAAAATAGCTTTCATAATGCATTCAAGAGGTTCTTCATTATCTTTTAAATTTGGAGCAAAACCACCTTCATCTCCAACTGCTGTAACTTGTCCCATATCTTTTAACACTTTTTTTAAGGCATGAAAGACTTCACTACCCATTCGTACAGCTTCACTTATACTAGAAGCTCCAACAGGTAAAATCATATATTCTTGAAAATCCACAGAACTATCAGCATGAGCTCCACCATTTAACACATTCATCATCGGTGTTGGTAAAACATAGTCACTTTGATTATTTAAATAACGATAAAGTGGTAGATGTAACTCATTAGCAGCAGCATAGGAAACTGCTAAACTAACACCTAAAATAGCATTCGCTCCATATTTAGACTTGTCTTTTGTACCGTCACTTAAAATCATAGCTTCATCAATTTTTCTTTGTTCTGTTACTTCCATTCCTAACACAATATTTTTTAAAAAAGTATTTACATTAGAAACTGCTTTCAAAACTCCTTTTCCTAAATAACGAGAAGAGTCTCCATCACGTAATTCTAATGCTTCCCTTTCACCCGTTGACGCACCAGAAGGAACAATCGCTCTTCCTTTAACCCCTGATTCCAAAGTAACTTCTACTTCTACTGTAGGATTCCCACGGGAATCTAAAACTTCTCTTCCATATACATTTATAATCTTTGACATAACTATCCTCTTTTCTATAAATATTTTACCACTAAACATAAAAAAAGGAGATAAAAATTTCATCTCCAATGATTTCATCTTAATTGAAAGCTTAGTAATAACCAAACAAAACTCTTTCATTCTAGTATAATTTATAGAAAAAATTTGTATTTCTAAATTATTTTACACTTACCACATTTACTACATCCATTACAAATAGGTTTACTCCCACACATTTCACACTTTTTCCAAAAGAAAGGTTGATATAAATCATGGAAAGCTAATTCATTTTGAAATATATCATATAGTTTATAATGAATTTTATTTCCTTCAAAATTTACACCCGATTTATGAGCCATTCTAGCTTGCAGTTCTTTGCTTTTCAAAAAATAACTTTTACCATCTTTTATAAAATGAGTACCTGTCTCAATAAAACAAAACCTTACATTTTTTAAAACACATTCTAGACGTAAAGAAGTAACCCAAGAAAAATCACAAGGCCTTGCTCCATCATAATTTTCGCCCCCTACAATTACTTGTTCAATTTCTCCTTTTTCTAAATATTTTTTTATCGTAATAGGACCAATAAAAGGAGCACACATAATCCCTTTATGTTTAGCAGGAACAGAAAGTAAAATAGGAATTCTCTCATCCGCCCTTTTTTGATTTTCACAAGTAACATTTAAAATGACATTCTCCCAACCATCTCCCCAATCAGGAGGCAAACATTCTAAAATTCGATTGGCTCTTTTTGTTAAAATAAAAAAGACAACATCACTACGAATTCTTATAATATCCCAAACTTCTTCTCTCCATAAATCCGCCTCAGGAAGAAAAAAATCCGAGGACATACAAATTCTTATATGTTCTCCACTTTTAATTTTATAACTCCCATCTCGATTTTTTTGTAAGGGATAGCGAATATCTTTCGTTTTATAAATTACACTTCCATCTTTATTACCATGAATTTTATCTAAAAAATACATGTAACAATGTTCACAACCTTCACTAATTTTTTGACATCCATGCCAAGGACTCCAAATATCATGCATTATATCACCTTAAAAAGCATTTTATAACACAAATCACATTTTTGATAAATAGCAATCACTTCATTTTGATATACTAAAAATACTTTTTCATAAATGGAATTTAAAACAATAGTATTTCCATTCTTCACTTTTTTCATTTCTTTTTCATCAATAGTTATTTTAGGATAAGAAAAAAGATTTTCCATAGTAAGTAAAGGTGTATTTTTAGTAATAGAATTTATATCCAAACAATCTTCTAATAAAAAATTGCCACTTTTGGTTCTTATTAAATCAGTCATAGTTGCACAAGTATTTAAAGATGCTGCGATATCTTCTATTAAACTTCGAATATAAGTTCCTTTTGAAACAGCAACCCGAAATAAAATAGATTGTCCTTCTATCTTTAAAACTTCTAATAAAGAAAGAAAAACATGACGAGAAGGAAGAGATATCTCTTTCCCTTCCCGAGCATACTCATACAATTTTTTTCCATTTACTTTTACTGCTGAATATATAGGAACCAATTGATTATATTCTCGTGGAAATTCTTGAAAAGATGTTAATATTTCTTCTTTAGAAAAGAAACGATTATCAGTTTCTATCACTTTACCAGTAATATCTTTAGTATCAGTTTTTACACCAAGTTTCATGGTAGCAATATACTCTTTTTCATGATTAGTAAATAATTCTACAAATTTAGTATATTTTCCAATACAAATCACTAAAACTCCAGTTGCCATAGGATCAAGTGTTCCTGCATGTCCTACTTTTTTAGTACCAAAAATAGAACAAATTTTATTAACAACATCTCGGCTCGTCCAATTTTTAGGTTTATGAACTAATAAAACACCATCCATAATATCACATCCTTAGAAAAAAACTTGTTTTTAGTATACATCAAATTAAAAAAATTGAAAAGAAAAAAGATGACACAAAAAAACGATACATGACATATCGTTAATTTTCTTTCTCGTGAATTTGTTTTAAAATTCCTTCAATTTTATTTCCATATTCTATAGATTCATCATAGAAAAACTTAAGCTTTGGTGTTTGTCTTAAATCCATTTTTTCCGCAACAAACTTTCTTACAAAATCACTAGCTTCATTCATTTCTTTTTCTAATTCTTTTTTTTCTTTCTCTAAAATACTTGTAAAATAAACTTTTGCAAAAGATAAATCACTTGAAGTATCTGCAGCTGTAATCGTAATAGATTTTAAAAGTTCATCGTTACCTTCTAATAACAAAATTTCTGAAATAGTTCGAACAAGTTCACTATTGATTCTCTCAATTTTAATACTGCTCATCGTTTAATCTCCACCATTTCATAACATAAGATACTATCGCCTTCTTTAATATCAGAATAATTTTCCAATGTAATTCCACATTCGAATCCCTTCTTAACTTCTTTGGCTTGATCTTTTTCTCTTTGAATAGAAGCAATGCTACCATCATAAATAATAACTCCATCACGAATAACACGAGCTTTTGAATTATTTTTTACAATTCCATCATTTACATAAACACCTGCAATTTTTCCAACTTTAGAAAAAGTAAATATTTTTCTTATCTCAGCACTTCCTAGTACTTTTTCTTCATATTCAGGATCTAAAAGCCCTTTCATAGCAAGTTCCATCTCTTCGATTGCTTTATAAATGATAGTATATAAACGAATATCAACATTATATTCTTTTGCAACTTCTTTAGTAATTGAAGAAGGCATTACATTAAATCCAATAATAATAGCATTAGAAGCATTAGCAAGAACTACATCACTTTCTGTAATAGTACCAATCCCACTACGAATAACTTTTACTCTTACTCCTTCAATATCTATTTTTTCTAAAGAACTTTTTACAGCTTCTTCACTACCACGAACATCAGCTTTTAAAACAACATTGATTTCCTTTTGACCAGATTTAATTTTAGCAAACAAGTCATCTAAAGATACAATTTCTTTTTTATTTCTTTGAGCTTTTAGTATATCTGACCTTTTACTTGCTATCTGTTTTGCTTCACTTTCTGTTTCAAAAGCCATGAACTTATCTCCTGCACTAGGATTATCAGAAATACCAGTAACTTCTACAGGAGTAGAAGGTCCAGCTTCAACGATTGGTTCCCCTAAATCATTTTTCATCGTTCTTACACGTCCAAAAAATGTTCCAACCACAATTGGGTCACCTAGACGAAGTGTTCCATTTTGAATCAATAAAGAAGCAACTCCACCAATATTTTTATCCATTTTAGATTCAATTACAGTCCCAATTGCATAACGTGATGGATTTGCTTTATATCCATTTACTTCACTAATTGTTTGAATGGTTTCAAGAAGTAAATCAATACCTTCACCTGTTACTGCAGAAATATTAACAAAAGGAACATCTCCACCCCAAGCTTCTGGAGTAATTCCATTCTCACTCATTTCTTGCATTACCCGTTCAACATTAGTATTAGGTTTATCAATTTTATTAACAGCAACAATAATAGGAACATTTGCTACTTTAGCATGATCAATTGCTTCTTTTGTTTGAGGCATCACCCCGTCATCAGCAGCAACAATAATAATAACAATGTCAGTAACACTTGCCCCTCTTGCTCTCATTTCTGTAAAAGCGGCATGTCCTGGAGTATCAATAAAAGTAATTTTTTGGTCATTATGTAAAATTTGATAAGCACCAATATGTTGTGTAATTCCCCCAAATTCGCCATCGACAACTTTACTATTTCTAATATAATCAAGAAGTGTTGTTTTACCATGGTCTACATGTCCCATTATAGTAACAACTGCTGGTCTTAAAACCAAATTACTCTCATCATCATTGATTTCAAACTCTTCAAAATTTGTAACATCTTGAGTTTCTTCTTTTTTCAAACTTTTCCCATAATCTAAAGTGATAATCTCTGCATTAACAAAATCAATTTCTTGATTTAGAGTAACCATTAAACCAAGTTCCATAAGTTTTTTAATAATTTCAGTCCCACTAATTTGTAAGCTTTCTGCTAAATTGGCAACAGTCATGCCATTTTTGTATAAAACAATATCTTCATTTTTTTGATTTGTCATAAGTTTCGTCTTATGTTTATACATTTCTTTACGTTTATTAAAATATTCAGATTTACTAGATTCTAATTCACTTCTTTTTTTAAGTTTTTGTTTTTTTGTTTCTGGATTCATAGTATGAACGTTAGTACTAGCTACTAAATCTTCTACGACTTCATCAATAGAATCTTCATCTTCATAAGAAGATTCTCTATCAGAACTTATCAAATTAGTTGCAAAATCAAGATTGATTACATCATCATCAGATAAATAATCCTCTTTACTTTTTACATCTATTCCTAATGCTTCACATTTTTTTAGTATTTCTGCAACACTTAAAGAAACACTTTCTGCATATTCTTTTACTGTCATAAATACACATCCTTTCTTTATTTTTTTATACTCTATTTTCGTACAACATTACTTTAATAAATTTTCTAACTCCATATAAACTTCTTCTGGAATTTCTACTTCTAAAGCCCTTGCTAAAGCCTTAGTTTGACGAGCTTTTTTTATTACATCAAAATCTAACTTTAAATAGGCACCTTTTCCATTTTGTTTACCACTTTGATCTACTACAACTTCTCCTAAAGGAGTTCTAACTACACGAATTAAGTCTCGTTTTTCATATTTTTCTTTAGTAACAACACAAGTACGCATAGGTATTTTTTTTAATTTCATAATAAACCTCCTTCTAAAAAGAACTATTTATTACCTTCTTCATTGATTTGTGCAAGAGTTTTAACAGAAATTTTATATTTCGTTAATTTACTAGCAAGCTTAATATTAGAACCTTTCTTACCAATAGCTAAAGATAAATTATCATCTGTTACTATCGCCAAAGCTTCTTTTTTCATTGGATCAATAATATTTACAGTAACATTTTTAGCTGGTGATAAAGCATTTGCAATAAATTCTTCTTTATTTTCAGAATATCTTACTAAATCTACTTTTTCTCCATTTAATTCTTTTAAAATATTCGCAATTCTAGAACCATTCGCTCCTATACATGCTCCAATAGGATCTACATTATCATCATGAGAAAAAACCGCAACTTTACTTCTTAAACCAGCCTCACGAATAACAGAATAAAGTTCAATAGTTCCATCTACAAGTTCAGGAATTTCTGTTTCAAATAAACGTTTTACAAACCCATAATGTTTTCTTGAACAAAGAATAAGAGGCCCCTTAGTAGTTTCTTCTACTTTTGTAATATAAACGCGAATACTAGTTCCCATTTTTAAAACTTCATCTGGAATCATTTCCGTTTTAGGTAAAATTCCTCTTGATTTTCCAAGATCAACATAATAATTTCTTTGGTCTTCCATAGCAAGCATACCCATCATCATTTCACCTTGTTTATCTTGAAATTCTTCCATAATTTGGGCACGTTCTGCTTCTCTAATTTTTTGAGTCAAAACTTGTTTTGCAGTTCCTGCCGCAACTCTTCCAAAATCATCTGGTGTAACTTCTCTTTCAAAAGTATCTCCAATTTCTAAGGTAGGATCAATTTCACGTGCTTCTTCTAAAAGAATTTGAGCATCCACATTTACTTCTGGAGGAATACGTACAATATTTCCTTCTTCATCTGTAGTTTCAGTTCCATCATCAAAATCATCTACAACAACGTAATAAGAATAAACACGAATTTCACCAGTCTCACGGTTCATTTTCACTTTAACGTTTGTTTTAGAACCAAAATTCTTTTTATATGCCGTAGCAAGTGCTTGTTCCATAGCATCAAAAACAAAATCTTTACTAATATTTTTTTCTTCTGTAATATAATTTAGAGCTTTAATAAATTCCTTACTGTTCATCTGTTTCACATCCTCTTTCTTTGCTTGATACATCAAGTACATAAGACTCTTCAAATAAATCTAACTCATCTAATATAGGATTTATAATATTTGTCGCTTCAACAATCGTATCTAAATCAATCCCATTTAAACGATCCAAAACAATATTTAAAGAAAAATAATTCCCATTTTTTACAAATTCTATGGATTCCACTACAATATCTAAACGTTTTAAAGGTTCTGTAATGGCTTCCCTAATTTTATCTAATCGTTCCATAACCAATCCTTTCCAATAATAAAAGTGGGATTTTCTGCCCACTTAAATCTGATATATGTAGTATAACACACTTTACAAAGCTTTGTAAAATAAATTTTTTAAGAAGGAAAACAATCTTTACTTCAAAGTTCCATTATAAACCTTTTTAGAATCACTAACTACAAAAAAAGCATTAGGATCCGTTTTCTTAATTAAGCATTCTAATTTCTTTAAGCTTTTTGTATTAACTTCCAAAAACAACATAAGTTTAGGTTCACTTTTAAAACCACTTTCTAAATAAAGAACACTAAAACCATAACCACGAAGTTTTAAAGCATTTAATAAATCTTGATTATCTTCATCGACAATAATTTGTACTCCCACTACTCCTTTAATAAAATGTTTAGAAAGCAAACTTCCAATTAAAGTCCCTGTAGCATAACCAAGAGAATAAGAGATAGGAATAAAAAGAGAATCAATAGAAATCATTAGTGCTTCACGAGCTACTAAAAACCAAATCATAATTTCTATAAAAGCTAAAATAGTACTCCATATATAATGGCCTTTTAACATAATATTTTGCCGAAAAGTCGCGATAGTTACATCTAAGATTCTTGCAAAAAAAATTTTTACACATAATAATAATAAGTTCATAAAAATACCTCATATTTAGTGTGTAAAAAAAAAGAAATTTCATACAAAAAAGAAACAAATAAGGAAAAGAATTAGAAGAAAAATTCCTAAAAAAAGAAAAAGAAATATTTTATTAGAAGAAGGCTGTTTTTCATAATACACAGGTTTTTCCCCATATTTTTCAGTTAATAATCGTGGCGTAAACATTTTTTCTTTTTGCATTTCTTTATAAACATTCATTTGTTCTTTACTCATCATAGCCCCACAAAAAGGACAAATTCCTCGGTCAGTTCCTAGTGCCTTACCACAACGTTTACAATGCATAAATTATTCTCCATACTCTTCAATAAAAGAGTTCCCTTTATGAGGCTCTTCTCGTAATAAATCAATATATTGTTGTTGTCTTAAAGCTTCATATAACACAATCGCGACAGAATTTGATAAATTTAAAGCTCGAACTTGATCTGTCATAGGAATTCTTGCACAAGTATCTAAATGTGGTTTTAAAATACTTCTAGGAATTCCAGTACTTTCTTTACCAAAAATTAAATAAATATTCTCATTTACATCATGAAAGTCAAAATCAGAATGAGGCTTATGACCATAACGAGTAAAAAAGTAAAATGTACCTTGATTTTTAGAAAGAAAATCTTCCCAATCTTTATAAACAGTATAATGACAATTTTCTATATAATTTACACCACTTCGTTTTATATACTTTTCATCTAATGAAAAACCAAGCGGTTCAATTAAATGTAAATGTGTATGAGTAGCCACACAAGTACGCATGATATTACCTGTATTCCCAGGTATTTCTGGCTCATATAAAACAATATTTAACATATTTTTTCCCTCCAAAAAAAGAGAAGAAACTCTCTCTTATTTTTTAAATTCATAAATATCTAATAGATGAACAAAGTCAGCAGCTTCCATCATCTTATTATCTTCTCTTTCAACTATTTCTTCTAAAACACCATTTCGATAATATAAAATAGTTGGTATTTTAATATTTTTAGTTACTTGTAAATTCTCATAAGCTTTTGTTTCATTAGAAGAGTTTATTGGATAGACAAAGAAACGAGAAGTTAAATGGTAATCTGAAACTATTTTTTTCAAATCTTTTTCTAACTTAAATTCCTCTTCTCCATCCATATTAGTTACAAAAATAAACGCATCCTCTTTATTAACAACATTTAGTATTTCTCCTAAACTTATTTGATGAACAACATTTTTAGAAACTAGATAACTTTTACCTTTCCAATCATCTGAATAAGTTGTAAAATCCATTTCTTTGAAAAACTTAAAATAAGATATAGTTAGTAAAATAGCCGCTAATAAAACGCAAACGATAGACCTATAAAAAATAGATTGATTTTGAATTGGCGATACTTTTGGTTCTTCTTTTATTTCCATATCTTTTTCTATAACAGGAATCTCAACATTTTCTAACACTTTTTTAGATTCCGTTTTAGCTGAAGATACTTTTGGTTTTTTCACAGGTGTCTTTTTTGCTGTAGTTGTTGTTTTTTTTACAGAACTTTTTGAAGATGTTTTCTTACTTGAATTAGATTTAGAAACAGACTTTTTCACTCCACCATCTTTTTTGACATTTGTTTTAGTTTGATTTTCTTTCATAAAAATAAAAATTTCCTTTCCAAGCCTTCATGCTTTCTAACTTAACATCATTATACAACGACTCATAAAAGGTGTCAATGAACTTTTACGTCTCCTTAATTCTTTATTTAAAAGGATATAATAAAAAAAGAGAATCAATATCCCTTTTTCTTATAATAATCATATAACTCTTTAAAACGATTAAAATGAACAACTTCTCTTTGTCGTAAAAACAACAATACACCTATAACATCTTCATCAGTTGTCATATTGATTAAATTTTCATAAATTGCTCTTGCTTTTTCTTCTGCGGCCATATCCTCAGAAATATCAGCAAGCACATCACCTGTTACAGCAAAATAAGTTACAGTAAAAGGATTTCCAAAAGAATCAGATGGATAAACTCCTTTTCCATGTTCAGTAAACATACTACCTAGTCCATTTGCTTCCATTTCTTCTACAGTAGCATCTTTCACAAGTTGATGAACCATAGAACAAATCATTTCACAATGTCCAAGTTCTTCTGTCGCGATATCATTTAAAAGTGCTTTTCCTTTTTCATCTGGCATAGAAAACTTTTGACTGAAATAACGCATCGCCGCACCAAGTTCACCATTCGCACCACCAAATTGAGTTAATAAATATTTTGCCATTTTTAAATCTTTTTTACGAATATTAACTGGATAATTTAAATGTTTCACATATTTAAACATATTTTGAACCTCCCATTTTATCCCAAGGCCAAGGATTAGAAATCCAATTATAATTAGCCCCATTTGTTTCTGTAACCGTCATTGGTCCAAAACGTTTTACATACATACTTTCTAATTCATTTTTATCATTAACATATTGTTTAAACAGATCATATACACTACGATCTTCAGGATGCATATCCAAAAATAAATTTAAATCATTGATTGCAAACGAATAAGCCATTAGTTGAAACAACATTTGTTCTTTTTCCGTTTCAGGTTTTAATTTAAAATAAGTATATTTTTTATAAGAATCAAATTCATCTCTTATCATATTTCCACGTAAAAATCCTTCTTCTGGAGAATAAAAACGATCTACTCGTTGTTCTAAAGAAAAATCACTTCCAGGAATTTGAAATAAACTTATTTCATAATTAAAATCTGTAGTATCAAATAACATAAAATTCCTCCTTCATAGGTATTTTACTTAAAAAAAGAATTTTAGTTAGGGCAAACGTCCAAAAAAAGCCTTAATAATTTAAGACTTTTTAATATTCGACTGAAATGGAAGCATCTAATTTATGAAAAATCTTAGAAATAAAATAATTAAGTCTTCGATAAACATAAAGGGAATCTATAGATAATACAACGGCAATTAGAGCACTAGCAGGAGTAATTGGAACTAGATTAAAGAAAGAATTTTGAAAAATTAAACAATAACAAAACCCAATAATCATTCCAAAAAATAAAAAAGTACGAAGTATAGTAAATGGTTTACAAATTTTATAAAGATAAATAAATCCTGTAATAGCAGTTAGAAAAACACAGATAGAACTTTGAATCTCATAACTTAAATGAAAGACATTTTGAAAACAAGTTACCAAAACGACATTAAAGAAAACAGTAAGAGCAGTAGGCAAACTTCGACTTACAATTTTTAAAAGAAAATTTCCTTTCACTAAATCATTATTAGGTTCTAGGGCTAAAACAAAAGAAGGAGTACCAATGGTAAAAGTTGTAATTAAAGTAAGTTGAATAGGAATAAAGAAATATTTAGAGGAAATAAGAACACTAAACAAAATTAAAAGTATCGTATAAATTGTTTTTACAAGTAATAATGAGGCACTACGTTCAATATTATTGATAGTTCTTCTTCCTTCTGCAACAACCTTTGGTAAAGAATCAAAATTATCATCTAGTAAAACTAGTTGAGAAACATTTCTTGCCGCATCACTTCCACTTGCTAAAGAAATCGCACAATCACTTTTTTTTAGTGCTAAAACATCATTTACTCCATCACCAGTCATCGCAACAGTACGACCACTCTTTTGTAAAGTTAAAATAATAAACTTTTTTTGATTGGGACTCACTCGTCCAAAAACATCATAATTAAAAATAGCCTCTTCTAATTCTTCATCAGAAAAAGAATTTACATCAACACCTTTTACATTATATAGACCAACATTATGAGCAATATTTAAAACAGTTTTAACATTATCACCAGATATAATTTTAACCATAACACCTTGCTTTTTAAAGTAATCAATTGTATCCTTTGCTTCTTTTCTAATAATATCTTCTAAAAAAACAAATCCTAAAATTTCTAAATCTTTTGGTTTTTTAGATAAACTATTTCCTCGTGCAACTAATAAAACTCGATTTTTTTCTTGATAAGGTTTTAAAATATTTTCTACTTTTGTATTCTTTTTAGGAAACAAAAACTCAAAAGCACCAACATATATCACTCCATGAGAAGCAAAAGAAATTGCTGAAAACTTTCTTTCAGAAGAAAAAGAAATTCTATCAATTACTTCATCTTGCACCTCGTTTTTAAAAAAATCTTTAAAGGCATTCATGGTAGAATTAGAATCTTTAGAAGAAAAAGCATATAAAGACAAAATATTTTCTAGTTCTTCTTTAGAATGATTTTCATAAGAAATATAATCCACTACTTGCATTTTACCTTCTGTAAGAGTTCCCGTTTTATCAAGACAAATAACATCTACGCGTGCGAGAGATTCTAAAGAATATAGTTGCTGAACTAATACCTTATATTTAGAAAGCCTAATAACTCCTACTGCCATAACAGAAGAAGTAAGTAACACTAAACCTTCTGGAATCATTCCAATTAAAGCCGCAACAGTAGTAAAAATAGCCTCAAATACATTTCCATTCACAGCATGAAGTTGACTAAAATACATTATAATTGCCATAGGTATAATAAAAATAGACAAAATTTTTAAAAGTTTTTCAAACGAACTCATAATCACAGAATTCACTTTTTTTTCATACTTTGCTTCTTTAGAAATCTTAGAAACATAATTATCTTCTCCAATATGTTCTACCTTTGCGTAGCACTCTCCACAAACAAGAAAAGAACCGGATAAAAGCAAATCACCTGTTTTTTTCAAAATAGAATCTGGTTCTCCAGTTAATAAAGACTCATTCACTTCAATTTCACCATCTAAAACAATAGAATCTGTAGGAATTTGTTGACCAGTTTTTAAAAAAATCACATCATCAAGTACAATCTCATCTAAAGAAATTTCAAATTTTTCTCCATCACGAACAACAATTACATTCGAAATAGATAACATAGATAATCGGTCAATAATCTTTTTAGATATAATTTCTTCAATAATACTAATAATAGAATTGATAATAATAACGCCCATAAATAAACAATTTTTTAAACCATTTAAAAGTTGATGATTAAAAAGTGCAGATAGAAAAACAGAAGCTCCTAAAAATATATTTAAAAAGTTAAAATAAGTAAAAAAATTAGTAGCTATAATTCTTTTTATAGATTTCGTTTTTGGACTTGGATCAAAATGAACGAGTCCCATCTTTTGGCGTTCTAACACTTGTTCATGACTTAATCCCATTTCTTTTGTAGGAGAAAAACGCATTTAACATCACCATACCTAAAATTATTATAACACGTCAAAAAGAAAAAATTACTTACAATTTTGTTAGAAAAAAAATTGACAAAAGCCAATTATTTATGAAATGATACTGATGAATTTTTTGAAGTTCCAAAACAAACATCTTCAATAGAATCTTTTTGATTTAAATGAGTCTTCATACAAACTGGATACATACCTTCTCGGTAATCAGGTGCTACAAAAAAATATTGTTTCATTCTTAAGAATTCATCATTAGAACAAGATTCTTCAATTTGAAAATTATTTTTAGCATTTTCTACTTGAGGCCAAGTAAGACCATTAAAATCTGTTAAAATATCATTATAAACATTTTGTGCATCCGTATAAAAAATACGAACAGATTGATGAGTATCAGCAAGTTCTGATAAATTTATAGTTTCATTAGAAAAAGCAGGTAAAAATTGTAAAGAGTCTTCATTCATCCCAAAATAACCTACCATGGTACGAGAATACCCATCCACTTCCAATGCAACTAATTGTAACTTAGCATCATCTTTTTCAAAAAAAGCTAATTGATTTTTCACATCTTCTGAACAAGTTACATCAAAACCTTTATCAGATGATTTTTGATCATAATAGCAATATGAAAGTGAAGCCACATTTGCTAAAATTAAACATCCTAAACGAATCTTTTTTAAATATTCCCTTTTTCTTCTCATATAAATTTTCCCCCTAAAAATATTTACAGTCAAATATTATAGCAGATAGTAAAGCAGTTGTCAAATAAGATAAAATAACGATGGATCTAATTTATCGGATTGCATAAAAAAAGAAAAAAGTTTAT
>CANSRG010000028.1 GCA_947649355.1 uncultured Mycoplasmatota bacterium
TGACAATTTAATTATAGACGATTTTCTTGAACTTTTTTTATGTAAATTTTTAAATATAACATATGTAAACCTCCTTCTTATAATTATTCCAGTTTTATTTTAGAATACTAGAAGCAAATAAAAAATAGTTAAAACAATTGACTTTTCCTTTTGTTTGATATTATAATAAGGGAGCAAAAAACGAAGGAGGGACTTTATGAAAATCGGAACTTATCAACCAAATAAAAGAAAAAGAGCTAAAAAACATGGATTCTTTGCCCGTAAAGAAACGAATATTTTAAAAAGAAGAAGAAAAAAAGGTCGTAAAGAATTATGTAAGTAGTCCACATTTTTCATGTGGAATTTTTTTTTGAAAGTAGGGGAAATATGAAAAAGAAAGAAATGATAAAATCCCATCAAGAATTCACACAAATTATAAAAAATGAAAAATATTTAAAAAATAAAGAATTTACCTTATATATAAGGAAAGGAAAATATAATTATCCACATTTTGGTATTGCGGTATCAAAGAAATTAGGAAATGCGGTAGAAAGAAATAAATTAAAAAGAAGAATGAGAGTTCTTTTAGATGAATATAAAAAATCATTGAAGGAGAACAATGATTATATTATAATAATGAAAGAAAACACAAAAAATTTAACATTTGAAGAACTACAAAATAGTTTTCAAAATTTAATCAAAAGAAATGGAGAAAAAAATGAAACAAAAAAATAAATTATTAGCAGTAGTATTAGTTGGACTAATATTGTTCACGAGTGGATGTGGAAGTGATAACTACATTAAAGATGAGAATGGCAATATTTTAGTAAATGAAACAACAGGACAAAGTGTAGGAAAAGATATTCTTTGTAGACCATCAGAAAACTCAGAACTTTATAATATCTATAAAGAAAAAGAAGATCAATTAGAAGTAAAATTAGAAGATTTACCTACATGTGAAGATTTTAAAATCAATTCTAATAAATATGATGGTTTGTGGGAAGCAATATTAGTAAGACCACTAGCATACATTATTTTACAAATCGGATTTTTATTTAATAACATGGGAATATCAGTAATGATAGTAGGACTTTTAATTAGATTTATTATGTTACCTCTTGCAATAAAAAGTATGAGACAAACAACAAATATGCAAAAAGCAGGTCCAGAAATCGCTAAAATAGAAAAGAAGTATGCTGGAAAAACAGACACAGAATCAATGATGGCAAAAAGCCAAGAAACTATGATGATTTATCAAAAGTATAAAATCAATCCAGTATCAGGATGCTTAGTTGCTTTAATACAAATTCCATTATTCTTTGCCTTTTTAGATGCAGTAAATGAAGTGCCAGCTATTTTTGAAGGAAATCTTTTAGGAATGCATCTTGGTATGACACCATGGAAAGGATTAGCAAATGGTCAATACATTTATATCGTGTTAATATTTTTAATCGTAGCAACAACTTATATTTCTTTTAAAAATTCTATGAAATCAAATCAAAATAATGAAATGATGAAACAAATGAATTTTATGTTTATGTTTATGATAGTAAGTATTTCTATCGCATCCTTTTCACTTCCAACTGCAATCGCATTTTACTGGATTGTAACAAATGACTTCGCGGTAGTACAAACTATTTTAATCAAAAAAATCTTAGAAAAAGAACACAAGGATGAAAAAAAAGTAATTGACATTAAACAAAAAAAGAAAAGAGGTTAAGTTATGCCTGTAGTAACAGAAGGAAAAACACTTTTAGAAGCAGTAGAAAATGCAAAAAATGAATTAAAAACGGAAAAAATTTATTACAAAACAGAAGAAGAAAAAAGTGGCTTATTTAAAACAAAATATAAAGTAACTGCAGTTTCTTATCAAGAAATATTAGAGGAAACAAAAAAATTTTTAACAACTATAATAAATAATCTTGGGCTAACTGTGAATTTTGAAACAAATATTCGAGAAGAACAATTTAATATCACAATGTTTTCCGACAATAATAATATTTTAATAGGAAAAAATGGAAAAAATTTAAAATCTTTAGAAACCTTATGTCGTGCAAAAATAAAAAAAGAATGGAATATCTTTCCAAAAATTATCTTAGATGTAGAAAACTATAAAGAAAAAAGAATAGAAGTATTAGAAAAACTCGCGATAAAAACAGCCAAAGAAGTTCGAGCCACAAAAATAGACGCAACTCTAGAAAATATGAATTCTTATGAAAGAAGAATAATTCATAATAAATTATCTAACATGAAAGGAATAACAACGACTAGTGAAGGAGAAGAACCTAATAGACATATTGTAATTAAAGCAGAATAAAAAGAAGGTGAATTTATGAAATTAGAAGAGCTAGTCAAAAAGATTTCTAAAGAGAGTGTTTTTGAAAGCTATACAAAATTAGTAGAAAATTTTAAAGATTTTGAAGAAATTGAAAAAGAAGAAATGGTTGAAGAAATAAAAAATATTTATAAGGATTATCAAAATATTATAGAAATTTGTTCTTATAAAGAATTAGAATATTTAAATCAACTTCTAAAAAAGAAAAAAGAAGTAAATGAAAAAGAAAATACTCTTTTTATGAAATTTTTATTATTTTACCATGATGGAAAAGAAATTATTCCAAAAGAATTTGAAAAAAATATAAAAAAAGCAATAAAAAAAGTAAATGAAAAAGAAAAAAAAGCAATAGATGGATTAAATGATACCATAATCGGTTTAATAAAAATGTATGGAATCATAGAAGAAAATCAAATGATAAGTATTTTAGAAAAACAAATAGATGTAAAAAATGAAGTAGTGAAGTTAGTACTAAATAATAGATATTTAAAATTTTATACATATCAAATAGAACTAGAAGAAAAAAATTATTATATTTATGAGCCTTACTATTTTCTAGAAAAGGAACTGATTGCAACAATAAATTTTTATCCAGATATGGAACCAAAAGAACCAACTCTAGAAGAGATGATAGAATGTCGGTTCCATCTTTTTGATACTAAAAAAGAGTCTATTCAAAATTTTTTACAAGAACTTTCAAAATATAAATTTGATCCATCTGTATTATTTTATAAAATAATGGAACATACTATTTTAGATTATAAAAGAGACGATTTAAAAGAATTTATAAAAGAGATAAAAGAAATTAAAAAAGCTAATCAAGAAAAATTATTTGAGTTGTTAGAAAAAGCAATGAATGATATGCCATCCGCGGCACTAAAAGGAAATACACCAAATGAATGTAACCAAAAATTTTTAAAAAGCGAATATGAAAAAAATTATAAAAAAACAATTGAAAACATGAAAGAAAATGAAACAATAGAAGATTATAAATCTATAAGAGAAGAAACCGAAGAAATGTTTTCAGAATGTGCAATGTATTTAATGGAGAGCCATCAAGAAGAAATTATGAAATTACAAGAATCTGCTTCAAAAAATGGATTGACTTACAAAATGGAAGATGCAAATATTGTCAATAATTTAATATTATTTCATACTTTAACAGATGAAAAAAACTTATTTTCTAAATATATGGAAGAGAAAATGAATGTAGCATCTAAAAAATATAAAATCGCATGGCAAGTAGAAGAAAGTATCGTAGAAACATTATTTAAAATAAAAAAGTTAAATCCTAAAGAAGGAACAGTAACATTAGAAGATATATTTACTAAAAAAAAGTATCAAATATACGATTTAGCATTCTCAAGTGGCAGCAAAAACATTGTTGAAAGCTACATTTATACAACAATTTTAACAGTAAATAAATTTACCTTTGCAAACGGATATGCATTCATTTTTATAAAAGAAACACATGAAGATATTTTAAAAGAAATAGAAAAAGAAAAAAAAGCACTAAAAGGAATAAAAAATGAACAAACAAAAATGTTCTTCGCTTGTAATAAAATATTTAAAAAAGAAGATGTATTTTTTTCCGCAAGACCACTAGAATAAAGCAGCAATAAGCTGTTTTTTTTAAAAGAACGTGATATAATATCCACCGAAGGAGTGGTTTTATGGAGAACACAATCGCAGCAATTTCAACGAATAATATTGGTGTAGGGGCTATAAATATCATTAGAATAAGTGGAAGTGAAGCAATAAATATTGTTAGTAAAATATTTTCCAATAAAAAATTTATAGATGCTCCATCCCATACAATTCACTATGGATTCATAAAAGAAAAAGAGAATATAATTGATGAAGTATTAGTTATGTTAATGCGTGCTCCAAAAACTTACACAAAAGAAGATGTTGTAGAGATAAATTGTCATGGAGGCTATGCAACAACAAATAAAATATTAGAACTTTTATTAACAAATGGAGCTACTTTAGCAGAACCAGGTGAGTTTACAAAAAAAGCATTTTTAAATGGACGAATAAACTTACTAGAGGCAGAAAGTATAAGTGATATGTTAAATGCTAAGACAAATTTACAATCAGAAATGGCTTTAAGTGGTTTAACAGGAAAAACAACTAAGAAAATAGAAAATTTAAGAGAAAAAATGGTGAGTCTTTTAGCCAACATAGAAGTAAATATTGATTATCCAGAATATATAGATGAACTACAAATTACAAAAGAAAATATTTCTCCAATTTTAATGGAAATAAAAAGAGAATTAGAAAAAATAGTAGAAGAAAGTAAAAATGGTCAAATCATAAAAAACGGAATTAAAGTAGCCATCATAGGTAGTCCAAATGTTGGAAAAAGTTCTTTATTAAATACATTATTAGAAGAAGAAAAAGCTATTGTAACAAACATAAAAGGAACAACAAGAGATACAGTAGAAGGAAGTATCAACTATAAAGGTATTTTACTTCATTTTATAGATACCGCGGGAATTAGAGAAACAAATGATGTAGTAGAAAAAATAGGAGTAGAAAAAAGTAGAAAAGCAATAGACATGGCAGATGTCATCATATTAGTACTAAATAATAATGAGTCCTTAGAAAAAGAAGAACAAATGCTTTTAAAACAAATAGAAGAAAAAAAAGGTATTATTTTTATAAATAAAATAGATTTAGAAGAAAAAATAGAATCATTTACTACAACATGTAAAATAATAAAAGGTAGCACGTTAAAAAATATTGGGATAGATACCTTGAAAGAAACTATTTTAAACAATTGTGAAATAAAAGATTTAAGTAATAAAGATTTAACTTATCTATCAAGTACAAGACAAATTAGTTTAGCCAAAGAAGCTTTACAAAATATAGAATATGTAATAGAACAAAATAAAAAAGATATTCCTGTTGATATGTTAGCAATTGATATTAAAATTGCATGGGAAAATTTAGGAAAAATAATTGGAAAATTTTATGAAGAAGAATTAGTAGATAATATTTTTTCCAAGTTTTGTTTAGGAAAATAAAGGAAGTGATGACAAATGATATATGATTGCATAGTAGTAGGTGGGGGACATGCTGGAATAGAAGCATCCCATATTGCAGCTTTTAAAAATCATAAAACCTTATTAGTGACAAGTAATAAAAAAAATATTGGTGACATGGCATGTAATCCATCAATTGGAGGAACTGCAAAAGGAATTATAGTAAGAGAAATTGATGCTTTAGGTGGACTAATGGGAAAAATCGCAGACATTTCTCATTTTCAAATTAAAATGTTAAATAATTCCAAAGGGCCTGCAGTAAGATCATTAAGAGCTCAAGTAGATAAAGTAACCTATCCTAAAAATATGATAAATACATTAGAAAATACAAAAAATTTGGATATTATAGAATCTATGGTAGAAGATTTAATCATAGAAGAGCAAAAAGTAAAAGGAATAATTTTAGAAGATGGTACAAAAATACTAGGAAAAACAATAATACTTACTACAGGTACTTATTTAAAAGCAAATATTTTAATTGGTTCAGAAAATAAAGAAGGTGGTCCTCATGGGGAAAGAAGAAGTAATCTACTAAGTGATAATTTAAAAAAATACGGATTAAAAATTCAAAGATTAAAAACAGGAACACCTCAAAGAATAAAAGCTGATTCTATAGATTTTACAAAAATGCAAGAAGAAAAAGGGGACGATACACTTTGGACATTTTCTTGTGATAATGCTCCATCTTATAATCCAAATGAGCAACAAAAGTGTTATTTAATTTATACAAATGAAAACACTCATAAAATTATTTTAGATAATTTAGAAAAATCAGCAATGTATGGAGGATATGTAACAGGAATAGGACCAAGATATTGCCCGTCAATTGAAGATAAATTAGTAAGATTTAAAGATAAAGAAAGGCATCAACTTTTCTTAGAGCCAGAAAGTCTATATTATGACGAGTATTATTTACAAGGATTTTCCACATCTATGCCACGAGACATTCAAGAGAAAATGGTAAAAACTTTACCAGGACTTGAAAATGCTTTGATTACCAAATATGCTTATGCAATAGAATATGACGCGATAGATCCACTACAAATAAAAGCCTCACTAGAATCTAAAATAATCGAAAATTTATTTACTGCAGGTCAAATAAATGGAACAAGTGGATACGAAGAAGCAGCAGGCCAAGGGTTAATCGCAGGAATAAATGCTTGTTTAAAACTAGAACAAAAAGAACCTTTAATATTAAAAAGAAATGAAGCTTATATTGGCGTTTTAATTGATGATTTAGTAACAAAAGGAACAAGTGAACCATATAGAATGTTAACATCCCGTGCAGAATTTCGTTTAATTCTTCGTCATGACAATGCCGATTTAAGATTAAGAGAATATGCCCATAATATCGGAAGTATTAGAGAAGAAGAATATCTTAATACCAAAAAGAAAAAAGAAAATTTAAAACAATGTGAAGAATTTTTAAAACAACAAAAACTAAAAATAACTCCTGACATAAAAAAGAAAATGTCAGAAAAAAACATAACAATTCCTATTAAAACAGAAAGCTTGTATGATTTATTAAAAAGACCAGAAATAACAATGAGTCTTTTAAATGAATTTATAGAATTACCTTTTGAATCAGTAATACTAGAAGAAATAGAAATCCATATAAAATATGAAGGATATATTAAAAAGACTTATAAAGAAGTAGAAAAAATGATAAAATTAGAAGAAAAGAAAATACCTGAAAATATAGATTATAATGAGGTGAAAAATTTAGCATCTGAAGCAAGACAAAAATTAGAAAAAGTAAGACCTTTATCCATAGGACAAGCATCTCGTATTAGTGGTGTAAATCCAAGTGATATAGCAATACTTTGTGTATATTTAAAGAAAGAGTATAATAAAAATGAATGAACAAGAATTTATAAATGAATTAGAAAAATTAAACATTATATTAACAGAAGAACAAAAAGAAAAGTTAAAAATTTATCAAGAATTTCTTTTAGAATATAATGAACATACAAATTTAACAGCAATTAAAACAAAAGAAGAAGTTTATTTAAAACATTTTTATGATTCCATCACCATAGTTAAAATAATAGATTTAAATAATCAAAGCTTATTAGATGTAGGAACAGGTGCGGGATTCCCAGGATTGGTATTAAAAATAATTTTTCCAGATTTAAAAGTAACCTTATTAGATTCAAACAACAAAAAAACCACCTTCCTAAAAAAGTGTATTGAAAAATTAAAGTTAAAAGATATTTTCGTAGTAAACATAAGAGCAGAAGAATTCACGAGTCAAAAAAGAGAAACTTTTGATATTGTAACATCTAGAGCAGTCGCAGAATTAAGAATATTATTAGAATTAAATATTCCTGCATTAAAAGTTGGTGGCTATTTTATTGGCATGAAAGGAAATATAGAAGAGGAATTAAAAAATGCTAAGAATACTATAGAAAAACTTTATAGTAATATTCTAGAAATAAAAGAATTTAATCTTCCAAAAAATGAAGGATTTAGAACTCTTATAAAAATAGTAAAAGAAAAAGAAACAGAAAAAAAGTATCCTAGACCTTATGACAAAATTAAGAAAAAATCATTATAAAAAAACAACTCGAAAGAATAAAAGTTGTTTTTTTTTTAGCTTACAAAAAAGCTTAAAATCTAGTTACTTGAGAGATATAAACTAGAGTAGACCTTAACTGTCTACATTAGTATTATGGAATAAATTAGAAACTTTATACATAAAAATAATAATATAAACCCAACAAAAAACAAAATAAAAAATAACATTTGCACTATTCAAAAAAAATTGATAAAATAGATTATAGAAAATAGGCAGTAAGGGGCTGATTTTTGTGAATACAGAAGAAAAAATAATCCAAGTAGCGATTGAGGATATAATCCCGAATCGTTTTCAACCACGTTTAGCATTTGATGAAGAAGGTCTAAAAGAGCTTTCAGAATCTATTAGACAACATGGTATTATTCAACCACTCGTCTTAAGAAGACTAGGGAATAAGTATGAAATCATTGCAGGAGAAAGAAGATTTAAAGCATCTACCATGGCAGGACTAAGAACAGTTCCGGCGATTGTGTCTAATATAGATGATGATAAAAGTGCTGAAATTGCTTTAGTAGAAAATATTCAACGAAGAAACTTAACACCAATAGAAGAAGCAAAGTCTTATAAAAATCTTTTAGACCGAGGATACATGACACAAGAACAATTAGCAGAAAAAATGGGTGTAAGTCAAAGTTCTATTGCAAACAAACTAAGACTTTTAAATTTAGCTACAGAAGTTCAAGATGCACTTTTAGGAGAAAAGATAAGCGAAAGACATGCAAGAAGCTTACTTGCTCTTCCAAAAGAAGAACAACCCCA
Source organism: uncultured Mycoplasmatota bacterium (assembly GCA_947649355.1). Lineage (GTDB taxonomy): Bacteria > Bacillota_I > Bacilli_A > RF39 > UBA660 > Ventrenecus. The sequence goes on from CANSRG010000028.1 coordinate 8,699, forward strand.
ATGGTTAAAAAAAATTATATCTAAAAGACTAACAGTAAGACAATTAGATTTAGAAATAAAAAAAGTGAAAGGAGAAGAGGATATTCCAAAAGTAACGAATACTCCTGATATAAAAACAATTATGAATAATGCGACAGATATAAATCCTGTAAACGAAACTAAAGATTTAACCACTTTAATAGAACCAATAGAAGAGAAAAAAGAAGCAATAATAGAAGAAAAAACAATTCCAAATAAATTCTTTAATTTTCTTGAAGATGAAGCGGCAAATATGAATATGGATATGGCTTTTCAAACACCAAGTGAACCAAATATAGAAATCATGAATACAAATAAAATTGAAGTATTAGATGATTTTGACTTGATTCCAACAATTGAAAAAGAAGAAAAACAAGAAGAAAATGAAGAAGTAATCATGCCATTTTTCTTTGAACCAAAAAAAGAAGAGAACAACACAATAGAAGAAATAAAACCAGTAGAAGAAGATTTACTAATTGATCCTATGGATTCTGTAATAAAATTAGATCCAAATTATGAAAAAATAGTAGAAGAAGCAAATGGTTTAGATTTAAAAACTGCAATTAACGAAGTAAGAGATTTAGTAAATAAATTAGAGCAAAGAGGATTTAAAATATCTTTAGAAGAACTAGATTTAACAGAAAACTATCAAATGACAATCAATATAAAAAATAATGACTAAATTAAAGTAGACAAAAATGAAATGTAGACATAAAAAAGTGTCTACATTTTTTGTTATAATAAAAAAATGATAAAAGTGGTAAGAAAGGGTCAAAAATTTAAATATTGGACAGCAGATGAAAAATATAAAAAAAATACAGAAATTTAGTTTTCTTCTTCTTTCTTTTCTATAGATGTTTTAACTGATGCAACTTCTGTACCTTTAATATAATAAAATAAAGTATTATTGTCACTTGAAGCATCTTCTTTTCCCGTGATACCATCTCGAACTAAAGCAACAACATTTTGTGGTTTTTCATACCAAACTTGTTCTGTTCCATCTAAAACCGCTTCCATAGTATCAAGCCATATATTCTTAGAATAATAGCTTGCCTCCCCATCAACATTTTTTGCCTCGTCATTACCGACCCAAACAAGCATTAACAAATCAGGATTATAACCAACACTCCAAGAATCTGTATCAGTAGTTCCAGTTTTCAACGCGTATTTACGACTCATCCTAGAAGCTAAAGATAATGCTGTTGGTGTCGTATAAGAAGAGAATTTAGAATTCGTCGTGTTAGTCATCATTTCATTTAAAATATAAACATCATTGCTATTTAAAACATAATTATGTTTCTCTTTATGTTCATATAATACATTGCCTTCCATATCTTCAACCCGTCTTATAAAGAAAATATCTTTTTCATCCCCACCACTAGCAAAAGTATTAAATCCATGGGCAAAGTCAAGCATATTAAGTTCACTAGTACCAAGTGCTAAGGAAGGATTTCCAACCAACTGTTCTTCAATACCAGTTAATTTTGCAGTATCTACAAGAACATCTGTTCCTAAAAATAAATGAGTTTTCACAGCATAAATATTATCTGAAAAAGCAATAGCCGCGGCCATCGTAATATCTTGATTTCCATACACATGATTGTAATTACTTGGCGAATATAATTGCTGATTTGCAAAATGAAAAGTTGTTTCTTCACTCATAAAAGTAGAAGAAGAAGTAAGACCGTTTTCAAGTGCAGCATAATATAAAAATGGTTTCATTGTACTTCCCACTTGTCTTTTACTCATCGTCGCACGATTAAATTGACTTTTGGCATAATTAAGACCTCCAGTTAAAGCCATAACACCACCAGTTTTAGGATTTACAAGAACACTAGCAACTTGAAGCTCATCTTGATTACCCATATATTTCAAAATAGATTCTTCCATCTTTTGTTCTGCGTCCATATCAAAAGCAGTATAAATTTTAAGACCACCTGATTCAATTAAAGAAGTAGGTACTGTTTTTATAGAAGACAGTTCTTTTAAAACAGCATCTTGATAATATAAAATCATTTGAGAATTATTTTGAGTTCTTTTTCCATAAATAGGGATTTCCTGTAAAAATAAATTATCATATACTTCTTGTGTAATAAATCCATTTTCAACCATAGAAAGTGCTACTATCTTTGCTCTTTTAATACAAGCATTATAATCACTAACAGGATTATAATAACTCGGATTTTTAGGAATACCAGCAAGCATAAGAGCTTCTTCTAAAGATAAATCTTTGCTACTTTTATTAAAATAATATTTACTTGCATCTTCAATACCATAATTTCCTTCCCCATAGTTGATAGTATTCAAATATCCTTCTAAAATTTTATCCTTACTATAATGAACCTCTAATTCAACCGTTAAAAAAGCCTCTTCAATTTTTCTTTCCCATGTTTGATCAAAAGTTAAAAACATATTTTTTACATACTGTTGACTAATCGTGGAAGCACCTTGTCTTGTGTGATAAAAAAAATTATCCAGTAAAGCTTTACCAATTCTAAAATAATCAAATCCTTGATGATGATAAAAATTTTTATCTTCTACACTCACAACAGCATTTACTAAATCCTGAGAAATATCGTCTAAACTAATCCATTCATTAGAACCAGAACCTTGATAAATTAACTGATCATTTTGATCATAAATAAAAACTTTTCCCATATTTTTAAGCTCTAATTTAGGAGAAAAAAAAGCAAACACATAAATACCTGTTAAAATAACAAATCCAGAAAGAACAAAAAAAATACCTAATTTAAATAGAAATTTTAATTTTTTCATAAAGTCACCTAAAATGTATTATGAAAGAAAAATTTAAAATTATAAGTAAAAATATTTGTATATGAAAAAAAGTTATTGAGAAGAGGAAAAAAGATGAACAAAAAATTTCTGTACATTTAGAAAAACTATTGATATAATGATTCCGAAAAAAAGGTGTAAAAGTATGAATATAAAATTAAAAAAAGGCGATAAAATAGTTTTAGAAAAAGAACAAATTCCTTATAAAATAGAAGAAGAAATAATTACTTTCCTATTAGACAATATGAAACATTCTCTTAATTTAAAAACTAAAGAATTTACAAGAGAAAATGAAGAGTATTCTTTTTTCTTAGACACATTAAATAAAAATTGTGAAATTACATTAAAAAAAGAACAATACTACTTGCAAGTTCTAGTAGAGTATGCTACTCTATTGAAGAATAAAAATGTAATTGAATTAACCTACTTCATAGAAACGGATGATGAAAAAACAACGTTACTATTGGAGTTAGAAGGTGAGTAAAATGATAAAAAAGGAAATAGAAACACTTGTAAAAAAAGTATTAGAAGAATTAAACATAACAGATGTTTTAGTAGAAATAAAGCCATCAAATCGAAAAGATTTGTGTGATTATCAATACGATGGTGCTTTTTCTTTAGCCAAATTACTTCATAAAAGTCCTTTAGAAATAGGAAATGAAATTTTAGAAAAATTACAAGAAAAACAAAGTTCTATGTTTTCTAAAATAGAATTATTACCACCAGGTTTTCTAAATTTTACATTAAGTGATGAGAAAATAAATCAAATACTAAATAAAATGCTAACAAATGAAAAATTTTCAATAGAATTACCAGAAAAAGAAAATATAATAATTGATTATGGAGGCCCTAATATAGCAAAGCCTCTTCATGTTGGGCATCTAAGAAGTGCCATTGTTGGGGAATCGATTAAAAGAATCTTAAAGTATCTTGGGCACACAGTAATATCAGATGTTCATCTAGGAGATTATGGATTACAAATAGGTCAAGTAATATATGGATTAAAAAAAGAAAATATTAAAATAGAAAATATAACATTAGAAAAATTAGAAGAAATTTACCCAAAAATTAGTGGACTTTGTAAAGAAGATGAACATACAAAAGAAATATGCGCGACAATCACGAAAGAATTACAAGATAATAATAAGGAATATCAAGAATATTTTAAGAAAATAAAAGAAATTTCTTCAAAAGATATTAAAAGAATATATGATTATTTAGATGTTCATTTTGATTTATGGTATGGGGAATCAGATGCATATCCATACATTGAAAAATTGACTCCAATTCTAGAAGAAAAAAAATTATTAAAAGAGAGTGAAGGAGCAAAAATTATAGAAATAAAAAAAGAAACAGACACAAAAGAAATGCCTCCACTCGTTTATCAAAAAGGAAATAAAGCCTATTTATATGGAACTACCGATTTAGGTACAATTTATGAAAGAATGTCTCATAATCCAACATCTATTCTTTATGTAGCTGATAAAAGACAAGCTCTTCATTTTGAATCCGTATTCCGAGTATGCGAAAAAATAGGATATAAAAAAAATACAAAATTTGAATTTTTAGGTTTTGGAACAGTAAATGGAAACGATGGAAAGCCATTTAAAACAAGGGCAGGAAATAGTCCTAAACTAGATACTTTATTTAAAGAAGTAAAAGACGCCTTTTTAAATTCTAATGAAAAAAATGAAACAATGAAAGAAAGCGATTTAGATATTTTAGTAAATGCTATCATTAAATTTGCCGATTTACAAAATAATCGAGAAAAAGATTATATATTTGATATCAAAAAATTCTCAGAAGTACTAGGAAAAACAGGACCTTATTTATTATATACATATATTAGAATAGAAAATATTTTAAAAAATGAACAACAAGTAGAAAAAACATTAAATAATAAAATATATAATGATGTTGATAGAGCATTAAGAATAAAATTATTAGAACTTAATGATACTCTAAAATATACAGAAAAACAGAAATTACCATCAATTTTAGCAAATTATTTATATGAAATGTGTGTAAATATGAATGCATTTTATGAAAAAAATCATATAAATAAGTTGAGCGAGATAGAAAAAAAAGAAAATTGGCTCATAATATTAAAACTATCTAACAAAATACTAAAAGAAATGTTAGATTTACTCAGTATAAAAATACCAGAAAGGATGTAAGAATATGAAAAAATTAAAAAGTATACCAAAAGAGGAATTAGAGTTAATGGGATATGATGATATTGCATATCTAATACTAGAAGAATCAAAGAAAAAAATGAAAATCAATGATTTATTTAAAGAAATCTGTGATGCGTTAGAATTAGGTCAAGATGTTTTTGAAAATCATATTGCAGACTTCTTTGAAATGCTAACAATTGACCAAAAATTTATTATGTTAAATGATGGTTATTGGGATTTACGTGTTCGTCATAGTGAAAAAGTAGTCATTGAAGAAGAGGAAGATTTTGAAGAAATAGATGACATAGAAGTAGAAACAGAGTCAACACCAACAGAAGACGATGCCTATTATGATGAAGATGAAGTAGAAGAAGATCGTGGAGACGATGATTTAAAAGACTTAGTAGTAATTGATGAAGAAGACGAAAGTATGTAACCTTTTTTACTAGAAAGGAAAATTTCATGAAAAATAAATTAGAAACAATAAAAAAAAGATATGAAGAATTAAATGAAGAACTAATGAAACCAGAAGTGATGAGTGATTTTAATAAAGTAAAAGCCTTATCAAAAGAGCAAAGTGATTTAAAAGAAATTGTAGATAAATATGAGGAACTTTTATCATGTGAAAAAAATCTTTTTGAGGCAAAATCTTTAGTAAATGATGCAGATTTTAAAGAAATGGCTGAATTAGAAATTGAAGAAAATACTAAGAAAATAACTAAAATAAACGAAGAATTAGAAATACTTTTAATTCCAAAAGATGAAAATGACGGAAAAAATGTTATCATGGAAATAAGAGGTGCAGCAGGCGGAGATGAAGCAAACATATTCGCTGGGGACTTACTTAGAATGTATACTTATTATGCAGAAAAGCAAGGTTGGAAAATAGAAATAGACCATGAATTAGAAGGAACATCAGGTGGATTTTCTCAAGTAGAATGTACTATAAAAGGAGAAAATGTTTATAGTAAATTAAAGTATGAAAGTGGAGCTCATCGAGTGCAAAGAGTACCTGTAACAGAAACGCAAGGAAGGGTTCATACATCAACCGCAACAGTACTTGTCATGCCAGAAGTAGATGATATTGATATCGAAATAAAAGAAAGTGATTTAAAAATAGATGTTTACCATTCAAGTGGAGCAGGTGGACAATCTGTTAACACTTCAAACTCAGCAGTAAGAATTACCCATTTACCAACAAATACTGTAGTAACTTGTCAAAATGAAAGAAGTCAATTGAAAAATAAAGATAAAGCTATGAAACTATTAAAAATAAAGCTTTATGATAATCTAGAGCAACAAAAAGAACAAGAAGTTGGAAGTACAAGAAAAACAAAAATAGGTTCAGGAGATCGCTCAGAGAAGATAAGAACCTATAATTACCCTCAAAATAGAGTAACAGATCATCGAATTGGTTTTTCAATAATGAGCTTAGATAGAGTAATGGATGGAGAATTAGAACCAGTAATTGACGCACTAATCACAGAAGACTTAAAAAGAAAATTAGCTGGAGAAGAAGAACAAATTTAGAAAAATCTAGATTTGTTTTTTATAAGAGAAAAGGTGAAAAAATGAAACCTAAAAATATAACAGAATTAGATTGGAATTTATTAAAGAAAAAATATCCAAATAACTTAGAAAAAATAATAGCCAAATTAAATGAAAATTATCCTATTCAATATTTAATTGGCGATGTAGAATTTTATAATTCAATAATTAAAGTCGATGAACGAGTTCTTATTCCAAGACCAGAAACAGAATTTTTAGTAGAAAAGACAATAAACCGAATAAAGACACTAAGCATAAAAAAACCATCTATACTAGAACTTGGAACAGGTTCAGGATGTATTGCAATAGCATTTAAAAAAAATATAGATTGTGAAGTAACAGGAATTGATATTTCACTAGATGCACTGACACTTGCGAAAGAAAATGCACTATTAAATCAAGTAGACTTAGAATTTCATCAGAAAGATATGTTAGAAGAAAGTTATGAACATTATGATATTTTAATAACAAATCCCCCTTATGTAAGTATAGAAGAACAAGTAGGACTAGAAACAAAATATGAACCTCAAAATGCCATATTTGCAAAAAATAATGGATTATATTTTTATGAAGAAATTATAAAAAGGTTAAGTATAACAAAAAATAGTCCTAAATTAGTAGCATTTGAAATCGGTTATCAACAAGGAAAACACATAAAAGAATACAAAGATAAATACTTATCAACATATTATTTTGAATTAGAAAAAGATTTAGCAGGTAAAAATCGATATGTATTTTTAACAAAAAAATGAATAAAAAGAAAAAAAGACTACCATAAATGAAATAGGTGAGAAAATGAAAAAAATAATTCCTATTTTATTCGTGGTATTTTTAATTTATGGAATAACTAATAAAGAAGAAATAATTATACCAGAGTATGCAATCCGTTTTAGAGTAATAGCAAATAGTAACTCTATAGAAGACCAAACAATGAAAATAAAAGTAAAAAATGAATTAGAAAAAGAATTAAATATGTTAATGCAAAAAGCTAAAACAAGTGAAGAGGCAAAAAAAATTATAAAAGAGAATATTCCTTTTATAAGAAATACTGTAGACAAATTTACCAAAGATAATAAAGTATCATTTGGAAAAAATCCTTTTCCAGAAAAAGAATATCATGGAGTAACCTATCCTAGTGGAGACTATGAATCATTAGTTGTTACTCTAGGAAGTGGAGTTGGGAAAAATTGGTGGTGTGTGATGTTCCCACCATTATGTCTATTAGAAGCGAAAGAAGAAAATAAAGAGGATGTAAATTATAGTTTTTATGTAAAAGAAATATTAAATAAATATTTTTCATAAACAAGAAAGTTCCCTCATAAAGTAAAGTAGGAGATTACTTATGAGAGAACTTTTTAATATATTACTAATAGCCATTGCTTTAAGTATGGATACATTTTCATTGTCTTTAGGATTAGGAACATATAACCTACCAAAGAAGAAAATAATAACCATTAGTATTACAGTAGGAATAATGCATTTTTTAATGCCTTTTTTAGGAGATATTTTAGGAGGAAAAATCGTTCAATTTTTTTCTTTAAATCACAATTTCTTTTTAGGTTGTATTCTTCTTTTTATTGCCGCAAATCTACTTTTTGAAATGAGAAAAGAAGAGAAAATTTCTCTAGATTTATCTTTTTTTGGAATTTTCTTATTTGCTTTTGGAGTATCGATTGATGCCTTTTCTACTGGACTTGGCTTATCCGCTATTACAAAAAATAAAATAAATGCCATGTTAGTATTCTCAGTCGTTAGTTTTTTCTTTACTTGGTTTGGCTTACAAGTAGGTAAAATTGCTTCAAATCGTTTAGGAAAAAAAGCAACAATTTTAGGGTTAATATTACTAATATATTTAGGTTTAACTCATATTTTACATTAAATCTTTCAAAACAAAAAAAAATTTGATATAGTTATTAAGAAAAAGGACGGATTAAAAATGCAAAAAATACAAATAAATGGCGGAAAAGAATTAACAGGGACAATTAAAATATCTGGTGCAAAAAATAGTGCAGTTGCCCTTATTCCAGCATCAATCCTTTGTGATGAAGAAAGTACAATATATAATGTTCCAGAAATTACTGATCGAGATGCTTTAATTGAAATTATAGAATTATTAAATGGAAAAGTAGAAAAAGAGAAAGATAAATTAACAATCAATTCTAAAAATTTAAAAAATACAATAATAAAAGAAGAACTTTCAAGTAAATTAAGAGCAAGTTATTATTTTATGGGAACTTTACTTGGAAAATTTAAACATGTTGAAATATATTTACCAGGCGGATGTAATATTGGAGCAAGAAAAATTGATTATCATTTAAAAGGATTTGAAGCACTAGGGGCTAAAGTTACAGAAGAAAATGGAAAAATTACAATTCATGCCGAAGAACTAAAAGGGGCAAAAATATATTTAGATTTTGCAAGTGTAGGCGCTACAATAAATATTTTGCTAGCATCTGTAAAAGCCAAAGGAAAAACAATTATCCAAAATGCAGCAAAAGAACCAGAAATAGTAAACTTAGCAACTTATTTAAATAATATGGGAGCTAAAGTAAAAGGTGCTGGAACAAGTAGAATAGAAATTGAAGGTGTAGATTATCTTCATAAAGCAATTATAGATGTCATACCAGACCGAATCGAAGCAGGAACTTATATAATTTTAGGAGCCTTAGTTGGGAAAAATTTAATAATTGAAAATATTATAAAAGAACACATCTCTTCCTTATTAAGTAAATTAACAGAAATAGGTGTAGATTTAAAATATGAAAAAAACAAAATTATTATCAATAAAAAAGAAAACTTAAAACCATTTAATGTCACTACTCAAATTTATCCAGGCTTTCCAACAGATTTAGCTCAACCAATAAGCGTGTTAATGACACAATGTGTGGGATTAAGTGTTCTAGAAGAAACCATTTATGCAAATAGAATGGGACAAGTTCCATATTTAAATCAAATGGGAGCAAATATAAAAGTAGAGAATCAAAAAGCCTATATAAATGGAAAAACAACTTTATGTGGCTGTGATGTTGAAGCAAGTGATTTAAGAGCGGGAGCCTCATTAGTATTAGCAGGATTATTAGCAAATAAAATCACCAAAATATCTAAAATAGATCACATTTTAAGAGGTTATGAACATATCATAGAAAAATTAGAAATGGTAGGAGCAGATATAAAAATTATTAACGAATAATAATTTTTTTCATTTTTCATAAAATATATTAGGTGTCAATATGAAAAAGAAAATACTTCTTACAATATTATTAGGAACAGTTTTAACCTTTATAATATATAAAAATTTTCATCATGAAAAAATGAGTTTAGTTGCAATAGGAGATGACTTATCATTAGGAGAAACATCTTATAATGTTCAAGGCTATAGTTATAATGATTACTTAAGAGATTATTTTGAAGAAAATAGTGTTTTAGAAGAATACATAACAGAATTTGCTAATTTAGAAGAAACAACAGAAACACTTAAAAATAAATTAAATAACAATTATTTATTAGAAAGTACAGGTATAACTTTACAACAAGCCATTGCTTCATCTAAAATTTTAACTATTTCACTTGGAATGTATGAATTAAATAATAAAAAAGAAATAAAAACAAAAAATATTGAAACTTACTTAAAAAATATGGAAAAAATATTAAAAGTAATAAGAATATATAATAACAAAGAAATATTTTTAATAAGTCTATATCCTAGTAAAAAAATATCTTTAGACAAAATAAAAAAAATCAATGAAGAACTAAAAAGAATATGTGAAATATATAAAATAAAATATATTGATATTGAAAATATTTATGAAAAAGAAGAATATTTTTTTCAAGAAAATAGCTATTTATTAAATTATAAAGGACATCGTTATATAAGTGAAAAAATAATAGAAAAATTAGAATAAAATAAGGCAATCGCATAAAAATTTTACGTAAAGAGTTTAAAAAGAAGGTATGA
>CANSRG010000029.1 GCA_947649355.1 uncultured Mycoplasmatota bacterium
TTAGCTATCTTATTGCATTTATTTGTCAATATTATTTTTTATGCGATTGCCTTAAGAATAAAAAACCAATTTTGACAAAAGCTAAAAAATATGTTATAATGCTTCTCATGTGGTGCACTATTCTAGTCACATACATAGTATGAAGGTAGGGCTAAAAATCTACCAATTGTGCGAAAGAGCACTTTATATATATCGCTTTTTCCGCCCAGGTTAGGGTGAATATATAATTTTAAGTTTAAGGAAAGTTATAATGGCATATAATGAAACTCCTTTTACTACGCAAAGAGAATATAAAAGCACATGTCGTGAGTGATAATGTGGGATAAAAAATTGAAAACATTATTGCAAAAGCGAATAACTACTATCCATATGTGTTAGGGAAAACCTCTAGAGTGTTTCATCATAAGGATTAAAGTACGGACTAAGTGGCAATCGAGTAATTAAAATGGTGACATTTAATTATTTTCCTGAAAGAGAAATCGCCCATGGGTAACCTAAGGTGGAAAATAGAGAAATTCAACTCGACCTAAGCCGTAAAATTAATTTGTGATTTACCACACCAAAATTGAATGAATAGAAAGGTTCTAATAAGAACTTTTTTTCATAAAAAGAAAGAGGAAAAAGAAAAAAATAATGAAACAAAAAACATGGGTAATACAAGTATTTATATTATCTTTTATTCTATCAGCAATTTTTAGTGGAATTTCATCCTACATTTCAAATTTTAATGTAATAGTTTTAACAATGATACTATTAGTAGTAATTTCAATAGGAATTCTATTTGATATGATAGGAGTAGCAACGATGACTTCAAAAGAAGCACCATTTCATGCAATGAATGCAAAAAAAGTAAAAGGAGCATCTTCTTGTATTAAATTACTGAAAAATGCCAACAAAGTTTCAAGTATATGTAATGACGTAATTGGTGATATTTGTGGAATTGTAAGTGGTTCATTAGGAGCTGTCCTTACAATATACTTATCCACATTAGGAATGAATAGTTTATTAGCAACTATTCTAGTAACATCATTCATATCTGCTTTAACAGTAGGTGGTAAAGCATATTTTAAAACAGTTGCAATGAAAAAATGTGATAAAATAGTTTTTTGTGTTGGAAAACTTATTACTTTAAAGTAAAAAATAAAAATTTTAAATAAACAATATCAAAAAACTAATTTTTTCCTGTGAATTTCGATTTAAAAACCTTGCACGTAAAAAAATATATGATATAATACATTAGACAAAGAAAAAATCTATGCCAAAATTTTGGTATGGCGAAAGGAGAATCTTATGAAAAATATTCATCCAGAAATGAAAGAAGTTACAGTAAAATGTGCTTGTGGAGCTACTTTTAAAACAATGTCAACAAAAGAAGATATTGAAGTAGAAGTTTGTTCAGAATGTCATCCATTTTATACTGGAAAACAAGGAAAAGCAAGTAAAGCTGGAAATATTGAAAAATTCAATCGTAAATATAATATGAATAATGATAAAAAAGCTGCATAATGATTGCAGTTCTTTTTTTTAAAACAAAATTAAGTTATAATAAAAAAGAAAGTAGGGATTTTATGAAAATATATATGGGAGCAGATCATGGAGGGATAACATTAGCAAAAGAAATAGGTGAAAAATTACAAGAAGAAGGATACAATATAGAGTTTTCAAAAATAGAAACAATTTCTGAAGATGATTATCCAGATTTTGCATTTGATGTATGTGAAAAAGTTTTAAAAAATGATAGTATTGGAATTTTATTTTGTGGTACAGGTATTGGAATATCCATCGCCGCGAATAAAGTAAAAGGAATAAGATGTGCAAGAATTACAAATGAAAATGATGCTTATTATGCAAAAAATCACAATCGAGCAAATGTAATCGCGATGGGAAAAATGGAAACAAAAGAAGCTCTAAAAATAGTTACAACTTTTTTGAATGCACCAATTGATGAAAGTGAAAGACATCAAAGAAGAATAGAAAAAATCATAAAATACGAAAAAGAGGCATAAAATGAATTACAAAATATATTTATATATCTTTTTTTCTTGTGCATCAGCTTTTGCCCTCTCAGGAATCAATTTTGAAAAAATAATAAAGAGAGAAAGATACTGGGAAACAAGAATTTTAGTTTTATTACTAAGTTTAGCTTTGGGCTATATTACTACAAATTTTATATTAGAATTTCTATAAATTAAGGAGAAAAAATGAGAAATAAAATACTATTATCAGTTGTAATAATGCTTATGGTTGTCTTGTTAGTAGTACTTTCCTACGCTGAAAAAAATGATTATACAATTCCCATTCCACCAATAGAGGGAGAAAAACAAATTATAGTAAGACTTTTAAATGAAAGTGATGGAAGTATCACAGAAAAAAGCTTAGAAGATTACATTGTAGGAGTAGTATCAGCAGAAATGCCAGCATCTTTTGAAAAAGAAGCACTAAAAGCCCAAGCTGTCGCGGCAAGAACTTATGCAATGTATAAAATAGAAAGTCGTAGGGATTTAAATTACGATTTAATAATAGGAACAAAAGACCAAAGTTATAAAGATAATAAAACATTACTTGGTCAATGGGGACTAAGTTTTTTCACCCATTATTTAAAAATACGAAACGCAGTAATCGAGACTCAAAATGAAATTGTAACCTACAATGATAAAACAATCAATGCCTTTTATTTTTCTATGAGTAATGGTTATACCGAAGAATCAGAATTAGTGTTTAAACAAGATCTTCCGTATTTAAAAAGTGTAGATTCCAAATGGGATAATGCATCTATCACAAATTATGAATACAAAAAAACAATTTCAAAAAATGAATTTTGTAACAATCTTTCTATCTCTTGTGAAAAGATAACTATAGATGAAGAAAATCGTAGTGCAAGTGGCAGAGTAAATTCCATAACCATAAATGGAAAAAATATGAAAGGTACAGAAGTTCGTACAAAATTAGGTTTAAGATCAACAGATTTTACATTTTTAATATCAGATGAAGAAATCATTATAACAACAAAAGGGTTTGGTCATGGAGTAGGTATGAGCCAATATGGCGCAAATGGTATGGCAAAAGAAGGATACACTTATGAACAAATTTTAAAACATTATTACCAAAATACAGAAATAAAAAAAATTCATGTATAAAATAAAAACTTCCTCCCAAAATAGTTTTAGGAGGAAAAGAAAAAATGAAAAAAAGAAAATTAAAAGGATATGTACTACCAACGATTTATTTGATGATTTTAGGAGTAATGGCATTTGGGATTACATTTTTAAGTAAAAATTTATTAAACAATCAAGTAAAAGAAGATGAACACTACAATTATACAATGAGTGTTTTTAACGAAAATGAAGAAGGAGAAGAACAAGAAGTAAATGAACAAAATGAAAACAAATCCATTGCTATAAAACCATTTACAAATGAAAACGTTAAAATTGCAAAAGAGTTTTATAGTAAAGAAGATACAGAAGAAAATCAACAAAAATCTTTAATCTTCTATGAAAACACATATATGCCAAATACAGGAATTCTTTATGAGAGTGATGAAGTATTTGATGTAGTCGCGTCTATAGATGGAATTGTAAAAGATATAAAAGAAGATGAAATATTAGGAACACATCTTACGATAGAATCAAATGAAATTACAACAATTTACTATACTTTAGGAGAAACAAAAGTAAAAGTTGGGGATACGATTAAAAAAGGAAGCATCATCGCAACTTCTGGGGAATCAAAACTAATTACAGAAAAAAAACAAACTCTTCTTTTCGAAGTATATAAGAATGGTACACTAATAAATCCAAATACAATCCTAGAAAAAGCAGAATAAAGGAATCCCTAAAGGGATTTTTTTAAAATATGATAACATTATACTTTTATGAAAATATCATTCAATACAAAGAAAAAGAAGAAATAAATGAATTTATAATATCCCCTAAAGCAATGCAATATGGTAAAATAAGAAATATTCCATTATTTGAAGAAAAAATAGGAGAACTAATAAAAAAAGAAAAATGGAATACTTTATTTCACAAAAAAGAACTAACTATTATCTTACCAATTCATTATGAAGAAATAGATAAAGAAGTTTTAAATACAATTTTAAATAATTATGGTTTTAATAAAGTGAAATATATAAAGGAAATAAACTTATTAGAATTGAAAAAGAATCAGACAATTATAAATCTTCATGAAAAATATTTTACACTTATAAAAAATAAAGATAATAATAAAAAATGCTATTTTTACCCTATAAATATATTTGGAACTATAGAAGAATCTTTAAAATATTTAAAAACAAATTCTACATTAAAAGAAAGATTTTTCTTTTTCGGAAGCAACGAAAAATTGCCACAAATAATAGATAAAATTCTAGATTCTAATGTTTTCTACTATAGTAATTACAAAACTTATTTAATATCAAAATACATACCTTAAATTAGGTATTTATTTTTTATCTAAATTCATGATATAATTACCGATAGTGAACATAGAAGAAAGTGGGAGTAAAAAAAATGATAAAGTTTGTTGTTGTCGAAGATGAACCTCTGGTGCAAGAGATCATCAAAAAAATATTAAGGCAGATATCAGTAAAAAATGAAGAAAATTTAGAAATTGTCTATTATAAAAAATATACACCAGAGTTACAAAATGAAATAGATAATGAACTTTATAGAAAAGTATATATTATGGATATAGAATTAGAAAATAGTATAAGTGGTATAGAGATTGCTGAAAAAATAAGAGAAAACGATTGGGATAGCGTAATCATTTTTGTTACTAGTCATGACAGTATGTTTGAAACAGTTCATAGAGCAATGTTGCAAGTATTTGATTTTATAGAAAAGTGGAAAAATATGGAAACAAGATTAGCAGATGATATTCAAAAAATTTTTAATAAAAAGATAGATAGTCGTATGCTAAAATTACACGGAAAACATGTAGATTTAGATATTTATATGAAAAATATTCTTTATATAACTAGAGATAAAGAAGATAGAAAAGCAGTAATTCATACAGATACAGATAATGTATCTTTTAAAGTGTCATATTCTCTCACAGAATTAAAAGAAATGTTAGATAATAGATTTGTTCAAACGCATAAAGGATGCTTAGCAAATAAAAAAAGAATGACAGAAAAAAATTATGCAAAGGGTTATTTTGTCCTAGATAATGGAAAAAGTGTCGATATGCTTTCAAAAAAATATAGGAAGGAGATAGACGCAGAATGAATGAAATAATAGAATTGTATATATTTTCTTTAATATTTCAAATAACAGCAGTATACGCATTTGGAAAAATAATATCTAAAAAAGCAAACTTAAAAATGATTCACTATATATCAATAATAAGTGCTCCTATAATACCAGTAATAACAAGTAAATTAGAATTAGTATTGATTAGTTTAATATTTACAATAATATATTTTTATATACTCTTTCAAAAAATATATAAATGTACAAAACTAGAGGCAAGAAATTATAGTATCATCATATGGACATTTAGCTTACTATTTGATTTAGTAGTAATGTTAGGAATCAATGTATTAGACATGTCCCCTTTAATTGAAACAAATAAAACTGTATATACAATTTTTGGAACTGGAATGATGTCAATCAATTTAATTGTTTTAGTAAATATCAAAAAAGTAGTAAAAATAATTCATAAATTATCCTTAAAAATGGAGAAGTTAAAAATAACAGCAAATCATATCATAATAGTATTAGAATTATATATATTTATAGATTTCTTAAGTACTCAAAATCTATATGATAAATTTATTTTAACATTAACAGTAGTATTAGGGTTAATAATCATCTCAGAAATAATAGTATTTATCACATTAAAATACCAAGTAATAACATATAAAAAGACCAATAAAATACTAGAGAAAAATGATGCAATAAATAGAAGAATAATAACTCAGTATAGGATATTAAAGCATAATTTAAAAGATAAATTATTAGGAGTAAAAACAGTATCAAATAAAAGAGCAAAAGAACTAATAGATGATTTAATAAAAGAATATAATGAATCATTCTATGTAAAAAATGATATAAATGAAATGCCAACAGGAATCAATGGATTAGTATTTGAGATATTATATGATTATAAAGAAGAGAACTTAAAAACAACAATAAAAAATAAAATAACAAGTGATATATTAGAATCAGTAGGAGCAAGAAGTTATAATTTATTTTGTGAAGCATTAGGAGTAACATTAAAAAATGCCTTACAAGCATCAAAAAGTAGTGAAGAGAAATTGATATGTTTAGAGTTTAAAGAAAGCAAAGAGAAGATTATATTATCAATAATCAATACATTTGCAGGAAGTTTAGATTTAGAGAGAATAGGAAGTATAGAGTATACAACAAAAGAAGAAGGGCATGGATTAGGATTATTTTCTTTATTCGGAAGAAAAAACTTAAGTGTGACAACAACAATAAAAAATAATCTCTTTATCAATAATATTGAAATTAAAAAAAGAAAAATTAGTTAGAAGATAAGGAGAACGAAAAATGAATGAAATAATAGAATTGTATATATTTTCTTTAATATTTCAAATAACAGCAGTATACGCATTTGGAAAAATAATATCTAAAAAAGCAAACTTAAAAATGATTCACTATATATCAATAATAAGTGCTCCTATAATACCAGTAATAACAAGTAAATTAGAATTAGTATTGATTAGTTTAATATTTACAATAATATATTTTTATATACTCTTTCAAAAAATATATAAATGTACAAAACTAGAGGCAAGAAATTATAGTATCATCATATGGACATTTAGCTTACTATTTGATTTAGTAGTAATGTTAGGAATCAATGTATTAGACATGTCCCCTTTAATTGAAACAAATAAAACTGTATATACAATTTTTGGAACTGGAATGATGTCAATCAATTTAATTGTTTTAGTAAATATCAAAAAAGTAGTAAAAATAATTCATAAATTATCCTTAAAAATGGAGAAGTTAAAAATAACAGCAAATCATATCATAATAGTATTAGAATTATATATATTTATAGATTTCTTAAGTACTCAAAATCTATATGATAAATTTATTTTAACATTAACAGTAGTATTAGGGTTAATAATCATCTCAGAAATAATAGTATTTATCACATTAAAATACCAAGTAATAACATATAAAAAGACCAATAAAATACTAGAGAAAAATGATGCAATAAATAGAAGAATAATAACTCAGTATAGGATATTAAAGCATAATTTAAAAGATAAATTATTAGGAGTAAAAACAGTATCAAATAAAAGAGCAAAAGAACTAATAGATGATTTAATAAAAGAATATAATGAATCATTCTATGTAAAAAATGATATAAATGAAATGCCAACAGGAATCAATGGATTAGTATTTGAGATATTATATGATTATAAAGAAGAGAACTTAAAAACAACAATAAAAAATAAAATAACAAGTGATATATTAGAATCAGTAGGAGCAAGAAGTTATAATTTATTTTGTGAAGCATTAGGAGTAACATTAAAAAATGCCTTACAAGCATCAAAAAGTAGTGAAGAGAAATTGATATGTTTAGAGTTTAAAGAAAGCAAAGAGAAGATTATATTATCAATAATCAATACATTTGCAGGAAGTTTAGATTTAGAGAGAATAGGAAGTATAGAGTATACAACAAAAGAAGAAGGACATGGATTAGGATTATTTTCTTTATTTGGAAGAAAAAATTTAAGTGTGACAACAACAATAAAAAACAATCTCTTTATCAATAATATTGAAATCAAAAAAAGATTAAAAAAATAAAAAAATACACTTCAATAAGGAAGTGTGTTTTTAAATGAATTATAATAATTCACTATCTACTTCTGGTTCGTCAAAACCAAACCATAAGCAAGCAGAAGATACAGATTTAGCAAATAAATTTGCAATTCCTGATAAAATGTCAGCTAACATACTAAAGCTCCTTCCTTTTTATTCTTTGTTTAAATATATCAAAAAATTTAAACCGTAGTTTGATATGTTTTATAGTTATTAAAAGGCATATTTAATAATCTATAAACAAGTGGATTGATTGAAATAGATTCCATTATGATAGCATATAAAATAACATTATGAATTACTGGATTTTGAATAAAAAATGACAAAACAAAATAAGAACTTAAGATACATAATGAAAGTATTTTTGCTCGAATCCTTTTCTTTTTATGTATTAGAGGTCTTGCATGAGTGTCTGCAGGAGCAAAGAAAAGAAATGAAAGAAATCCAATGGTCCATATTATTACAGAAAGCAGATAAGGAAAAATTGTATATTTAATAAGAATACATCCACCTATATATATAGGAACCGTAGTAAACCAACACTGTAAACTAGTCTTCATATGAAGTCCAAATCCATATAATCTTAAAGTGGAATATACAATAGTTAATAAGAAAAATTCTAATAAAGTGTCAAAACAAATTGATAATAGAAACATAACAATTGTTTTAGTAGCCAAATTATAAAATCCTTCTAAACCATAACGCAATTTCTTTTCTGAAAGTTCATCTACACTTTTCTTACTTTTTATAAGAACAAGAGATGATTCAATAAATTTCTTTTTCACATCACTACCCCTAACGATACCCAGTCTAACAGAAAAAAAAGTTTCAAAAACAAAAAAAATATGTAATCTTAACTTTCATGTTTAGAAAGTAAAAAAAGATTATTGAAAATTAAAAAAAAGTCATTTCGGACAAAAAAAAGCTTATTTGAGACAAATTTTAGGTAACAGTATTATATCTGGTGTAAAATGCTGTTTATCGTGGATAGAGCAATACTCGCACGATGAATATTCTTTACTTAGCGCGTAAGAAGAATGATTAAAAATACTTGACACGAATTGTAATATTCACGATGAAAAGAGTTTAGAAGGGAGTGAGCTTTGTGTTGAGAGGGACAGTTAAATGGTTTAATAATACAAAGGGATATGGATTCATTGAGTATGGAGACCTAGAAGATATATTTGTACATTATTCAGCTATTAGAAAAGATGGTTATAAAACATTAAAAGAAGGTAACCAAGTAGATTTCAAATTGATTGAAACTGCTAAAGGCCTTCAAGCTGTTGATGTAGAAGAAGTTGAATATGTTGTAAACCAATAGAAAACTACAAAAAGAATAGTAGTTTTTTTTCTAAGAGTTTGGTATAATAGGCTCAAGGAAGGTGATGACATGAGAATAGATATACGAGGAGATAAAATAAAAGTTACGGAAGGAATAAAAAGTTATCTAGAAGAAAAAATAGGAAAGCTAGATGTTTATTTTGAAAAACCAGAAGAAAGAAAAGCATATGTTGTAATACGAGTTAGAAACAACGAACAAATTGTAGAAATAACCATTCCAACTCCTAAATTTACCTTAAGAGTAGAAACATCTCATGAAAATCTTTATGCATCTATTGATTTAAGTATTGATAAATTAGAAAGACAATTAAGAAAAAATAAAACAAAAATGAAGAAGAAATTCAAAGATGTTTTACAATTCGAACTTTTAATGCAAAAAGAAGAAGAAGAAAATACCTCTTCTATTCAAAAAAGAAAAACCTTAGAGTTAAAACCAATGGATGAAGAAGAAGCAATTCTTCAAATGGAACTAATAGATCATGATTTCTTTATCTTTAAAAATGTCAATACAAATAATTTGTCTGTATTGTATAAAAGAAAAGATGGATCTTACGGAATTATTGAATCAGAATAATATATGAAAGCACCCAAGTGGTGTTTTTTTGTTACAAATTTAAATTAACAAAATTGTTCTTTTTAAATAAAAATGATATATTAAGAAAAAGTGAGGGAAAATTATGACAAAATACTTAAAAGAACAAGATTTAAAAGAAGAACAAATAATAGAAATAGGAAAGTCTTTAAAAAATGGAAAAATTGTCGTTTTTAAAACAGATACAGTATATGGAATTGGAACAAATGCATATTTAAAAGATGCCTGCCAAAAAATATATGAAATAAAAAATAGACCAAAGGATAAACCATTGTGTGTGTTAATTAGTGATATATCTATGTTAAAAGAATTTGTAAATGAAATAAGCCCCTTAGAACAAAAACTAATGAATGCTTTTTGGCCAGGCCCCATGACCATAAAATTTAAAAAAAAGGAAAATATTTTTCCAAAACTTATCTCTGCTGGGGATGATTACATTAGAGTAAGACTAATCAAAAGCGGGATTGCATATAAACTTATTCAAAGTGCTTATGTTCCAATCGTCGCTCCTAGTGCGAATTTATCTGGTAATCCTACAGGAATCAAAATAGAAAATATATGGAAAGAATTAAATGAAAAAGTAGACTATATAATTGATAGTAATGATGTGTTAGAAGATACACCATCTACAATTGTAGAAGTAGTAAATGAAAAAGTCGTTGTGATAAGAGAAGGTAAAATAAAAAAAACCCAAATAAAAGAAATTGAAAATAGTTGAAAAATAGAAAAAAATAATGTATTCTAGAACCCCAGGAGGGGAATATAATGAAAAGAAACTTAAGAAAAACATTATTTTCATTAACTGTGTACTTATTTGTTTTAGGTAGACTTAGTTACACATATGATGTACCAGAAAGAATTTTATGGGAACAAGCAAAAAATAGAAAAGATACAAAAGATTTAGAAAAAATAATAGAAAAGAAAATTGATGAGAAATTTAAAGAGGACTCTGAGAGTGATTTTTATTATAAAAAAATGTATAAAACTGCATATTCTTATTTTATAGAAAATTATGGTTTAGAACTTAATCAAAAAGATTTAACATATATATTGGAAACGATTGATGAAAATTTATTAGCAAATAAAAGAAAATATCCATTATTTTTTGATTGTGTGAATAGTATTGAAAAAAAGAAGGATAATCTTTTTGAAGGAAACATAAAATTAGCAATTTTACAAGATATATTAAAAGAAGAAGATTTAATTTATTTAATACTTACAAATCAAGAAGAACAAATTCTGCCAAAAATATATAAAAAATTAGAGATAAAAGATGAGGAAGAACAAGAAAAATTTTTAGAACAATTAGAAACAATAAATAAAGAAAATGTAGAAAATGCAACTCTAAAAGAATATATGTTATTTAATAATAATTGTAGAACAAAACAAAAGATATTCCATAAGTATTATCAAAATCATAGTAATTCTACCATTATATTTCCAAATTGGTCTATTTTCTCTAATAATGATACTGGATATCAAATATTAGTAACGAATCAATATTTAAAAAATTTTCCGATAAATATAAGAGCATTAAGTCAAGAAGAAACCTTAGAAGAAAGAATTGAAAAAGAATTTGTAAAAAACGGAAAAGAACAGTGGCATCAATTATTAACTAAACAAGATAACTCTACCATTGCATTATTAAGTTTTTTAAATAAAGATATCGTGGAAAAACAACAAGAAGAAACAGAAGAGGAATACTTAAAAAGAATACAAAATAGTTTTGAAATAGATATTTTTCAATTTGCTTTAGGGATGAAACAAGGTTCATTAAGCAGTTTTAAAATTTATATGGAGCAATATTTTAAAAATCTTGCCAAAAAAGAAATATCTATAGAAGATATATATGACTTTATTTATATACAAGATACTATTTTTAATAAATTAAATAATATTAAAGAAGAAACTGAATTTGTTCATTCTACAAAAAATCAAATGATAAATATAATAGTAGCAAATAAAAAAGAAGAATTGTGTTGGATGCTAGACTGCGTTAATTTAAAGTATGACTTCTATAATCCATTAACAAAAGAAGAAGAAAAAAATATCAAAAATTTAGTTTTAATTAAAAAGATAAATCAAAAGGAAGAAGAAGGATATGAGATACATTATCTACCCAAAGATATTGATTTAACAAGCTTAGATGTAAGTAACAACAGTACTGAAAAAATTCCTTTTGAAATAGAATATGTGGATGACAAGATTATTTGCAAAACACCAAAAAAATATGAAACTTATATATTCAAGTTTGATTTAAAGGAAACTAGAAAACAAGAACAAAATATAAGTTTAAATAGAAAAAGATATTAGAGGAAAAATATGATTTTAAAAGAAGAAATAAAAAAAGATGGAAAAATTGTTTGGTATTTAAAAAATAATACAATATATGTCATTAAAATAAATGAAAAAGATTTTTATATTTTAAATAAAATAAAGTTGACCATACCAAAAAGAAAGAAAAATAAATTTCTAAAATTCTTGAAATCACAATTCTATATGTTTTGCTTTTTTTTGGGAATAGTTACATCACTTAATAAAGATTTTGTAATGATTTGCCTAGAAGAGCCAAGTGTCATACCTGTTTTATTTGAATGGGATAATCTAAATGAAGAAGAAAAAACACAAAAATTACTAGAAGAAATTGAAAATTTATTAGAAAATAATAAAAATGTAGAAGAAGAGGAAAAAGAAATCATTTTAAATGGTTACAATTGGTATCTTCCTCAATACATCGAGTATATGAATAAAGAAAATGCTTATCAGACATTTCTAGCTTCATCTAAAGTGAACATTGAAACAACAGAAAAAAAGATTTATGATATGGATGACAATTACCTAATCCGTACTGGATTTTATGACAATAAAACGATTTATTATGCGGATACTAATGCTATATTTCATGAAAAAATACATGCAGATAGTCATTTGGATAGCAATATTAACGTAGAAGAATGGGCATTTGGAGAAATAAAAGCAGCTTTTGCAGAAGAAAAACTTAATGCTTATAATGACTTAAGAGCGATAGCCTCTTTACTAGGAGAATTATTAGGAACAAAATTTGTAGCGAGAACAATCACTCAAAATAAAGGAAATCTCATATGGATAGCCCTAGAAGAAGAATATCCAGAATTTCAAAAAGAAATTGAAGAAATGAAAAGTAGCTTTTTAAAAATAGCTTATATAAAATATAAAGAACATAAAGAACCTACGAAATATATAGAAACATTTTTGGAAAATTATCAATTACTTTATCAAGAAAAATACAACATAAATCCTGAAGAAGATAAAATAGTTTCTTTTTTAAAGGATATTCTATTTAGCGAAATAACTTTAAAAAATAGAAATGTTTTAGAATATAATGACAAATTTAAAATAGATAATATAATTATTAGAAATGAAAATAGAAAAGGAAATTACCGAGATGCATTGATTCAAATAATGTTATATCAAAAAGATGAAGTAGGAATAAAATTTTGTCAAAGATGGTTTTATCTTCAAAATCTTTTAGAAGTATCAAGTATAAAAACTTATCAAGAATTGAATTATTATTGTAGTTCTTTTTTAGAACCAAAAGAAATAGAAGAATTTACAAATCATTTATTAGGAATTAGTAGAGTAAAAGATACCGAAAAAAACTCCTATATAAATGACACATTCAATTATTTACTAATGAGAAAACTAGGAGTAGAAAAGCCATTTAATTTAGAACTTTTTAGGACAAAATAGAGTTTTTTTGCTTTTTTAAAGTATATTATGATAAAATAGTTACACGGAAGGTTGTGAAAACATGGGATTATTTAGAAAACTAATTGATTCAGAATATAAAGAATTAAAGAAATTTGAAAAAATTGCTGATGAAATCATGGCAAAAGAACAAGAAATGGCTTCATTATCGGATGAAGATTTAAGAAAGAAAACAGAGGAATTTAAGAAAAGATTAGAAAATGGAGAATCTTTAAACGATTTAGTCATCGAGGCTTTTGCAGTAGTAAGAGAAGCAGATAGTCGTGTATTAAAAGAAAAACCATATTATGTTCAAATATTAGGTGGATTGGCAATTCATTATGGAAATATAGCAGAAATGAAAACAGGAGAAGGAAAAACTTTGACTGAGACTATGCCAGCTTATTTAAACGCTCTAGATGGAAGAGGAGTTCATATCATAACAGTAAATGAATTCTTAGCAAAACGTGACTCAGAATGGATGGGAAATATTTTTAAATTTCTTGGTTTAACTGTGGGACTTAATACGAGAGAAATGTCTCCAAAAGAAAAACAAGAAGCTTACAATTGTGATATTTTATATTCTACAAATAATGAAATAGGATTTGATTACCTAAGAGATAATATGGTAGTAAGAAAAGAAGATAGAGTACAAAGACCATTAAACTTCTGTATTGTGGATGAGGTGGATTCTATTTTAATTGATGAAGCAAGAACTCCACTAATTATTTCAGGTGGAAAGCAAAATTCTAAAAATTTATATATTGATGCTGATAAAGCGGTAAAAAAATTAACAAAAGAAGAAGATTATATAATTGATAATAAAAGCAAAAATGTTTCAATAACTGAAAAGGGAGCAGAAAAATTAGAAAAAATATTCCGTTTAAAAAATCTTTATGATTTTGGAAACTCTGCCTTAGTACATCATATAAATAATGCACTAAAAGCAAATTATGGTTTTAAAAAAGATGTTGATTATGTAGTGGATAATGGTTCTGTTATTATAGTAGATCCTTTTACAGGTCGTCTAATGGAAGGGCGTCAATTTAGTGAAGGGTTACATCAAGCAATTGAAGCGAAAGAAGATGTTAAAATAAATGAAGAAACACAAACCATGGCTACTATTACATTCCAAAATTTATTTAGAATGTATAATAAACTATCAGGAATGACTGGTACTGCAAAAACAGAAGAAGAAGAATTTAGAAACATTTATAATATGTATGTTATAAGCATTCCAACAAATAAACCAGTAATAAGAGAAGATTACGCAGATTTAGTGTATTCAACAGAAGCAGGAAAATATGAAGCAATTGTAAAAACAATTAAAGAAATACATGAAAAGGGTCAACCGATATTAGTAGGTACAATTTCTGTAGAAAATAATGAAAAATTATCTAATTTATTAAAAAGAGAAGGATTAAAGCATGAAGTATTAAATGCTAAAAACCATGCAAGAGAAGCAGAAATCATCGCCCATGCAGGAGAAAAAGGCGCTATTACAATCGCGACTAACATGGCAGGACGTGGAACAGACATTAAATTAGCAGAAGGTGTAAAAGAACTAGGTGGATTATGTGTGATTGGAACAGAACGTCATGAATCTCGTCGTATTGATAACCAACTTCGTGGACGTGCAGGACGTCAAGGAGATCCTGGAATGAGTCAATTCTTTGTATCATTTGAAGACGATTTAATGAGAAGATTTGGAACAGACAAAGTAAAAAATATGGTAATTGCATTAGGATTAGTAGGACCACAAGCCATTCGTTCAAAGTCACTTACAAAATCAATTGAAACAGCTCAGAAAAAAGTTGAAGGAAATAACTTTGATATGCGAAAAAGCTTATTAGATTATGATAATGTTGTAAATGAACAAAGAAGAATTATTTATGAACAAAGAAATAATGTAATTGATAATGAAAGCATACATGATACGATTAAAGAAACATTTAGAAATACAATGGAAGATTTAGTTACAGTCCACATTGCGCCAGAAGGATATTTAACAGATAAAGATTTAGAAGAAATTGTCACATATATGAATACAAACTTCTTAAAAACAGAACATATAAAAGTAGAAGAAATAAAAGAATTCGATGAAGGAAAAATGATTGATTATCTAACAAATAGATTACATGAAGATTATGAACTAAAAATTAAAGATGCTCCAAATTTTGAAGAATTTGAAAGAGCAATATCATTAAGAATTATTGATTCTATTTGGGTAGAACATTTAAATGCAATGGAAGGTTTAAAAGAAGGAATTTTCTTAAGACAATATGCTCAAACAAATCCTCTTCAAGCTTATACAATGGAAGGTTATGAAATGTTTGAACAAACTTTAAATAAAATAGATGATACGATTGCCCAATTCTTATTGAAAGCTAATATTGAACAAAATACTGAGAGAAAACAAACAATTAAAGGAACTACTACAGAAAAAGAAGATACAAAAAATAGAACAGTAGTAAATAAAGAAAAAGTAGGGCGTAACGATTTATGTAGCTGTGGCTCAGGCAAAAAGTACAAAAATTGCTGTGGAAAGTAGCATAAAATAAGGCAAAAAATTGTTGTTTGTCAACCAATAAATAAAAATGTGGACAAAATTCATTGAAATTAAAGGATGTCATCAAATAAAATTGTTGACATCTTTTTTGCTAAAGGAGTAAACTAATGAAAAAAGTTTATAAAAAACAATATAGCATGTAATTTAGAAATACCTAAAGTATTATCATTTGAATTAAAAAAACGATATAAGACATATTTATAATAAAGAATAAATTGAAATAATTTTAAGTAGATTTAAAAATAATAAAGTATTTGTATGTCTGTTTCTTACTGCTTGCTATACAGGTATGAGAACAGAAGAAATATTCGCTTTAACTTGGGATGATATAGATTTAGATAATAGAAATATTCATCATGAATTAGGAATCAACTGTATCAGTTTAAGAAATAGTTGTGAAATAAAAGATATTGCTGAAGTATTAGGATATAAAAGAATAGAAACAACCGAAAATTATTATATTACTAGTTCTACAAATGATTTAATTAAAATAATAGAAAAAGAAGTAGATATAAATTTGAGTGAGTTTGCTACTTAATGGATAAATGTTAAAGGAGGTGTAAATAATGAATGATAAACCAATTGGAAATGAAAAAAACATTTTATTTTATAATGATGAAGAAGGAAATACTAAAGTGGAAGTATTATTAGAAAACGAAGATGTTTGGCTAAATACTGAAGCATTATCAACTCTTTTTGATATTGATAGGAGTGGAATTGTAAAACATATTAGTAACATTTACAAAGATGAAGAACTAGAAGAAAAGTCAACTTGTGCAAAAATTGCACAAGTTCAAAAAGAAGGAACTCGAAATATAAAAAGGATTTATCCATATTATAATCTTGATATGATTATTTCCATTGGATTTCGAGTTAATTCTAAAAAAGCAATTAAATTTAGAACTTGGGCAAATAAGATAATTAGAGATTACATGGTACAAGGATTTGCTTTAAATGATGAGAGATTTATGAAAGCAAGAAAGGCTGATCAAGAATATTTTAAAAGATTGCTTGAAAGAATTAAACTAATTCGTACGAGTGAAAGAATGTTTTATCAAAAAATTACTGATATATTTGCTGAATGTTCAATTGATTATGATAAAGATAGTGATATGGCAATAACATTTTATAAAACTATTCAAAATAAATTTCACTTTGCTATCACTGGTCAGACTGCTGCTGAAATTGTATATAATAGAGTCGATTCAAAAAAAGATAATATGGGACTTAAAACATGGGAGAATTCTCCTGATGGTAAGATTCTAAAATCAGATATTATAATTGCTAAAAACTATTTAGATGAAAAAGAGATTAAAAACTTAAATAATTTAGTTAACTTGTTTTTAGATATTGCCGAAAATAATGCTGAAAGAAATATTGCGATGTATATGAATGACTGGAAGAATGAAGTGGAAAATGCATTAAAAGTATTTCATTATAATGTTTTAGAGGGAAAAGGTAAGATTTCGCATAAACAAGCCAAAGAAAAAGCAGAAAGTGAATATGAAAAGTTTAAAGTCATTCAGGATAATAATTATGTATCTGATTTTGATAGATTGATAAGTGAAACAAAGCAAATAGAAAATAAGTAATTTGCTCATTTTATAAATTATTAAAATATGGTATACTTATTGTAGTGAACGAATGTAGACTAGTCTCAATTTGTCCACAGTAGAGAAATATTTATAATAAAAATGATACTAATAATATGGATAATATAGGAATTACCTAGCCCTAAAAACCAATAATATTATAAATATTGTAAGTATTGATAATATGGGAATACAAAGTTACTGTGGATCAAGCAAAAAGTACAAAAATTGTTGTGGTAAATAGTTTAAATAACTTTTACATATTGAAAAATATAGTTGTCTACATAAAAAATGTAGACAATTTTTTTGTGTACTAAACTTTTTAGCAAAGAAGGAGTTTATGGCAAATGTACTAACTAAATATAAGAAGAATCAGTTTGAAATTGCACCTTAAGATGGTAAAAGAAAAAGGATAACAATCAGGCTTTAAAACAAAATATGAAGTAAAAAAATGGATAATAGCTTATAAGGTATATCAATAAGCTTAAATTTGAAAAAAATGATAACATCCTCAAATTTTCCCTTGATTTTAGGGGGGGGGGTTGTGATATAATAGTAGTCCTTTCAAAAATTATATAAAATTATATAATTTTGAGAGATTAGAGGGGGTTAATAATGAATAATGATGAA
>CANSRG010000030.1 GCA_947649355.1 uncultured Mycoplasmatota bacterium
ACAGGAACAGTATTAGCTTATGTAGTAGAAGAACAAGATGAGAGTGTAACAAGAGATAGCTTTATTCCTGTAACTGTAATTATTCAAGCAGAAGGAACAATCTATTTACCAGAGGATAGTTATGGTTTATTTGCAGATAGTTATAATCTTCAAAGTATCGAAGGATTAGAAAATGTGAATACAAAAAATGTCGCAAATATGAGTGAGATGT
Source organism: uncultured Mycoplasmatota bacterium (assembly GCA_947649355.1). Taxonomy (GTDB): domain Bacteria; phylum Bacillota_I; class Bacilli_A; order RF39; family UBA660; genus Ventrenecus. The sequence goes on from CANSRG010000030.1 coordinate 212, forward strand.
TTGTTGGCTGCAGCAGTTTAACGAGTTTAGATTTAAGTAATTTTGATACAAGTAATGTAGAAAGTATGAGTTGGATGTTTTCTAATTGTAGCAGTTTAACAAACTTAAATTTAAATGGATGGATATTAAAAGATGGTAATGATTATAATTCTATGTTTTGTCATGTTTTGGAAGATATAGTAAATAATAGTGGGTTACAAAATAATTTAACAGAAAACAAAGATATCATATATCAATGTAACTTTGAATAGTAAAACGTGTTTAAAAAGCACGTTTTAAAAATATAAATTTATACTAAATATATTGAGAAATGATAGTGTGTTTATGTTAATATATTTCTTTTTGTTATTTACTAGATGTTGTGCTATTTTAAAGTTTTTAGTATAATAACAAAAGTGATGATTATGTATATTGAAGTTTTAATGGAAATTAAAAATAAGCATGTGGATAAAACTTTTACTTATCAGGTTCCTTCATTGTTGCAGTCTAAAGTTCAAATTGGAATGCGTGTTTTGGTACCTTTTGGTAATCAAATTTTAGAAGGATATATTTTAAATATTTTAGAATCTGTTTCTTGTGAAGTGAAAGAAATTCTTGATGTTTTAGATGAAGAACCAGTTTTAAATTCTGAAATGTTAGAACTTGGTGTTTTTTTAAAAAACCAAACTTTTAGTAGCTTAAGTTCTTGTTATGCAACTATGCTTCCAAAAGCATTAAAAGCGAAAGAAAAGAGTCATGTTTCTAAAAAAATGTCATCTTTTTTGAAATTAAATATTCCTTATTCTGAAGCTCTTTTATTATGTAAAAATGAAATACAACGACAAATTTTAACGTTATTTCTTGATAATGATAAAGTATCTAAAAAAAGTGTAAGTTCTATTAGTGTATCGGCTTTAAAAACTCTTATTAAAAATCAAGTGTTAGTAGAATTTCAAGAAGAAGTATATCGTTATCAATTAAAAGAAACTAGTGTATTTGAAAAAAAGGTTTTAAATGAAGAACAACAAAATGCTTTTTTGGAAATTAAAAAAGGGTTTGGAAAAGAAGGTGTTTTTCTTCTTCATGGAGTTACTGGTTCTGGTAAAACAGAAGTTTACTTAGAACTGATTGAAGAAGTTTTAAAACAAAATAAAACTGCTTTAGTATTGGTTCCTGAAATTAGTTTGACTCCTCAATTTATCCATCGTTTTCAAAAACGTTTTTCTTCTTCTATTGCTGTTTTGCATTCAGGACTTAGTGATGGAGAAAGGTATGATGAGTGGCGTAAGATTATTCGTGAAGAAGCAAATATTGTTATTGGTGTTCGTAGTGCTATTTTTGCTCCTTTAAAAAATATTGGTATTATTATTTTAGATGAGGAACATTCAGAGTCCTATAAACAAGAAAATAATCCAAAGTATCATGTTTTTGATATTGCTAAGTATCGTAGTAATTGGCATCACTCACCAATTGTTCTTGGAAGTGCTACTCCCTCTTTGGGCTCTATGGCAAGAGCGAGTAAAAAAGTTTATCAATACATTCCTCTTAAAAAACGTGCGAATCAAAGTGAACTTCCAATATGTCAAATAGTAGATATGCAAGAAGAAGTAAAATATCGTCATCCCATTCTTAGTAGAGAGTTAGAGTGTAAAATTATTGAAAAATTAAATAAAAAAGAACAAATATTATTACTTTTAAATCGAAGGGGACATTCTACTACTATTACTTGTTCTAATTGTGGTTTTACTCATCGTTGTATCCATTGTGATATTACACTTACTTATCATAAATCATCCAATCAATTACGATGTCATTATTGTGGATATACAAAATTTTTAGAAGATTGTTGTCCTAATTGTAAAGAAAAAAGTTTGAATTATTTTGGACTTGGTACAGAAAAATTAGAAGAGTATTTACAAGATATTTTTCCAACTGCTCGTATTTTAAGGATGGACCGTGATACAACTGCTAATAAAGGAATGTATGAAAAAATAATTTCTTCTTTTTCAAATGGAGAATATGATATTTTACTTGGAACTCAAATGATTAGTAAAGGTCTTGATTTTTCTAATGTTTCTTTAGTGGGTATTTTGAGTGCTGATACCACATTAAATATTCCTGATTATCGCAGTAATGAAAGAACTTTTTCTCTCCTTTATCAAGCAAGTGGACGAGCTGGTAGGGGAAAAACAACAGGAGAAGTTATATTACAAACATTTTATCCTAATCATATTGTTTTTCAATGTATTAAAGAAAACAATTTTATGAAGTTTTATCAATATGAAATGAATACAAGAAAAACACTTAAATATCCACCATTTTATTATCTTGTTGTTATTACTATAAAAAGTAAAGATTATAAAATGTGTTCTTTAGAAGCTAAAAAAGTAAAAGACTTTTTAGAAAAAAGATTAGATTCTAGTAGTATTGTTTTAGGTCCTTCTACTGCTAATTTATTTTTTGTAAATAATGTTTATCATTTTGAAATTTTAGTTAAATATCGTTTTGATTCCAAAATTATGGAAACCCTAAAAGAATTAGATGAAATTTATTTATTGCAATCTAAGGTGTATTTAGATATTGATTTTCAAAACTAATCCTTGTAAAATACAGGTAGAAAGATGGATGAATTATGTCAGAATTTTTAGAATTTATTGATGAAATATCTTGTCGTTATGAGAAGATAGATGCGATTCTTTCTTCTCTTTATCTAGAATTAGAAGAGTATAAAAAAATAAATATTTTTAAAAATCGTCAGAGAAAAGTATATCTTTTAAGAAAAATTAAGGCTCTAGAAGAAGAAAAAGAAAAGTTTTGTCGTTTTTTTTCCATTGCCCAATTTTTACAAACTTCAATCAAAAAAGTCAATCATCAATTTGCTAAAATAAATATTTTGGAAAGTGATGCAGCTTTTTTAGATTTTCAAGAAGTTCTTTTCCTTTTTCAAGGGTTTCAAAAAGATATGGCGATGGATGATGTATTTTCTTTGTGTTTTTCTATTTATAAATCCTTATTTTCTTATTTAGAAAAATACTCTTCTTTATTAGAACTTCATTCATCTAAGAAAGGAAAAGTGAAATAAAATGCCAAGAATTGTTTTTATGGGAACTCCTAATTTTGCAGTTCCAGTTTTAGAAGAGTTAATCCGTCATTATGAAGTAGTACTTGTTGTCTCTCAACCAGATCGTCCAGTAGGAAGAAAACATACACTTCTTCCAACCCCTGTAAAAGAAGTAGCTATGAAACATAATATACCTGTATTTCAGCCCGAGAAAATTCGAAATGATTATGAAAAGATTTTAGAAGTTGAACCAGATCTTATTATAACTTGTGCTTATGGACAAATTATCCCTGTAGAAGTTCTATCAATTCCTAAAATAGGATGTTTTAATGTTCATGCATCTTTACTTCCTAAGTATCGTGGTGGGGCACCTATTCATCATGCTCTTTTAAATGGAGATGAAAAAACTGGTGTGACAATTATGTACATGGAAAAGGGTATGGATACTGGAGATATGATTTCTAAAGTTCTGTATACTATTTTACCAGAAGATAATGTGGGTACGTTACATGAAAAATTATCTGTTTTGGGAGCAAAGTTACTTTTAGATACTCTTCCTAGTATTATAAATAAGACTAATGATAGAATTCCTCAAAATGAAAACGAAGTTACATATGCTTATAATATTAAACGAGAAGAAGAAAGACTTGATTTTTCTAAAAATGGTCAAACACTAAGTAATCAAATTCGTGGACTAAATCCTTTTCCTTTTGCTAATTTTTTGGTAAATAATGAAGAATTTAAGGTTTTAGAAGCAAAGTTTATTCCTAATTCTAAATCTAGACCTGGTGTAGTAAGCGAAGTATTAAAAGACAGGATAGGAATTGATACAATTGATGGAACATTATATTTAACTAAGATAAAACCTTTTGGGAAAAAAATAATGGATGTAAAAGATTATTTAAATGGGGTAAAAAAAGAAGATGTTTTCAAATGGAAGATTAACTGAAGGTGAATTATTATGCAAGATATGTTACTTATTAAAGAATGGATAAAAGATATAAAAAAACTACAATCAGTATTGTGGAAAGAATATATTTTGACTTGGGATGAAACGAAAGATTTAAAATATAAAGTTCTTTGTGATTTATTAGAATTTCTTTATTCTTATCAAAAAATTTATAAGCAATTTTGTATGCAATTTCATTTTGATGTAATTGTGACAGAAGAGTGTTATCTATGTTTTCTTAAAAAGATGGAGTGTATTCGTAATCTTTTTTCCTCTGTTTTATTTCTTGTTTCTTCTGTAAAAGAATTTTTAGGTAGTTCTCAATCTTTTCCTAGCTTATTTTCTAGAAGAGAAGAACTTACATCTTTTATGGAACAATGTCTTTTAAAAGGGCATGAAAATAATCTTACTTCTTTTATTTCTGAGGCAAATGTTTTAACTGATTCTAATAAAATTTATCAAGGAAGTACAATGCAAATTGATTCGCTTGGAGAACTATGTTTCCAATCTATTTTACGAGGTCAAAGTTACAAAGAGTACATGGAAATTGCTAGTATTGGGTTATCTTTTGCTTTAGAAAGTAAAAAGAGCCATTGTTTCTTTCCTGGAGAAGATTTAATACTTAATCCTTATTATGTTATGGATAGACATATTTTAGATGATGATTCTGTTTTTTCTTTATATTCGAAAGAAGATTGGATTTTGTATAGTAAATGGTTATTAGATTTTATTTTAACTGAAGGAAAAAATGATTCTAGTGCTGTTCTTAAATTGGAAAAAGTTGTAGAAAAATTAAAGGGGTAATGTTATGAATTTATATGGTTACACGAGAGAAATGTTAGAAGAGTATTTTCTTCATATCGGAGCAAAAAAATTTCATGCTATTCAAGTCTTTGAATGGTTATATCAAAAAAGAGTTTTTTCTTTTCCTGAAATGACCAATATAAAAAAAGAACTTAGAATTCAGTTAGAACAAGATTTTTCTCTTTTTCTTCCTAAAATTATAAAAAGAGAAGTGGAGCCAGATGTTGAAAAATATTTATTTTTACTTGCTGATGGGGAGAAAGTAGAAGCTGTTTTAATGCGACATGATTATGGTCAATCTGTTTGTGTTTCTTCTCAAGTAGGTTGTAATATGGGATGTAAGTTTTGTGAATCTGGACGTCTTAAAAAAGTTAGAGATTTAGAAACTTATGAGATGGTAGGACAAATTTTAATGATTGAAAACTTAATTGGTTCTCGTATTTCATCTGTAGTAATAATGGGGATTGGAGAACCTTTAGATAATTATCAATCAGTTACAAATTTTATTCGAATTATAAATGATGCGAAAGGTATTCAAATTGGTGCTCGACATATTACCTTATCGACTTGTGGCTTAGTTCCAAAAATAAAAGAATTAGCAAATTTTGGAATTCAAATCAATTTGGCCATTTCCTTTCATGCTCCAAATGATAATTTACGTAACCGTTTGATGCCAATCAATAAGTCTTATCCTATTTCAGATCTACTTTTAGCGATTAAAGAATATATTTTTATTACAAATCGTCGTGTTACGATAGAATATATATTGCTTCGAGGGATAAATGATAGTTTAGAATGTGCAGAAGAACTTGCAAATCTTTTTCGGGGATTTAATATTTATGTAAATTTAATTCCTTATAATGAAACCAATCATATAGAATTTCAAAAAAGTGATAAAGAAGTGATTGATGCATTTTATCGTTATTTAAAAAAAGAAAAAATCAATGTGACTGTAAGAAGAGAATTTGGTAGTAAAATATCCGCGGCATGTGGACAGTTAAGAAGTAAAGAATTAGATTAAATAATTATCTAGTTTTTTTTTTCATCTTTTTGTATAATAGATTTTGGGGACGTGGTAGTATGAAGTTTTATATTTATACTTTAGGCTGTAAAGTGAATGCTTATGAATCTGAGATGATGAGTGAAAAATTGCTTTCTCATGGTTATATTTTTTCAAAAGAAAATCCAGATATTATTATTGTAAATACTTGTTCTGTAACGAATGTTGCTGATAAAAAAAGTGAAAAATTAGTTCGCCAGTTTAAGAGAAATCACAAAGATGCTATATTAGTTGTGTGTGGGTGTTCTAGTTTTCATAAACCAGAAGATTACCAAAAAATTGGGATTGATATTTTGATTGGTAATACAGAAAAAAGTCAAATTGTATCTTTAATTGAAAATTTTTTGGAAACTCGTAGTCCTTATGTAAAATTTTATAAGGAACGTAATCTTCCTTTTGAAGACATGAGTGTTAATAGGTTTACTACCCATACGAGAGCTTTTGTAAAAATTCAAGATGGATGTGATAATTTTTGTAGCTATTGTGTTATTCCTTTTGTAAGAGGAAGTATTCGTAGTAAAGACTTTGTAGAAACTTTAAATGAAGTGAATACATTAGTATCAAATGGTCATCAAGAAATCGTTTTAACAGGAATTCATACTGGTTCTTATGGAGTAAATACCCCATATGATTTAACCGATTTAATTCATGCTATAAGTAAAAATGAAAATTTAAAACGTATTCGTATTTCTTCTATTGAAATTACAGAGTTAAATGATAAATTTTTGAAGGAATTAAAAGAAAATCCGAAAATTTGTGATCATTTACATATTCCACTTCAAGCTGGTTCTAATGAAATTTTAAGAAAGATGAATCGGAAGTATGATTTAAAATATTTTGAAGAAAAACTAAAAAAGATTCGAGAAATACGACCATCTATTTCTATTACTACTGATATTATCGTGGGACATCCTTTTGAAACAGAAGAACTATTTTTAGAAACTATAGAAACTTCCAAACGTTTTCAATTTAGTAAAATTCATGTTTTTCCATATTCTAAAAGAGAAGGAACTGCGGCTTCTTTGATGAAAGAACAAGTACCAGGAGAATTAAAAAAAGATCGTAGTAAAAGACTTTGTAATCTTTCTTTAGAGTTAGAAGAAAATTACGCGAGTAAGTTTTTGTTAGAGCCTATCGAAGTATTAGTAGAATCTCTTGGTGTTGGATGTACTAGTAATTATTTAAAAATTAAATTATCAGAGAGTATTTCTCCTAATACATTTGTAACTGTTTTGCCACTTCAATATGAAAATGGTATATTATATGGTGAGGTTTTAAAAGACAAATAGTCTTTTTTGTCAAATACGTGTAAAGATAAAGAAAAAAGAAGGAAATAGAAATTAAAACTGGTAATAAATAAGTAGAAGGAATAAAAGAAAAGAACATCTAGATTTTTTTCTTCCTTTTTGTTATAATACATTTGAATAAAAGGATAAGGTGACAAGAATGTTTTCAAGTGCTACGAAAAAAGAATTACAGTTTTTAAATAATGGGGTTAATGTTGGACTGGTTCGTTATAATTCTTCTTATTCTTTTCAAGAAAAAACTACTAGACCTTTTATAAGAAATAAAGGGCGTGAGGTTCTTATTCTTGGTAGAGTTAATTATGCTTTATTAGATCAATTTATTATTCAATCTTTAAATGATTATTATAATAAAATTTCTTTTGTGAAAAATGGAAAAGAAAGGGAACAAAAAGTTTTAGAATATAATACTTTATATCAATTGTGGTATCAAGTAAATCAAGCTAGACAAACAAATGATATTCGTCTTAATTCCTTTTATGATGATATTTTGTATCAGTTATATCTTTTGGGTTATCAAAATGGGTAATCTTTTCTTTTTTTTCTAAAAATGATACAATTGTTTTGGTGGTGAGAGGATGCAAAGTATTGAAGGTAAGATACGTTCTAAAATTTTTTCTAGTGATTCTGGTTTTTTTGTAGGAATTTTTAAAGTAAAATCTACACCTGATGAAGAGTTAAAAGATTTAGTCAATAAAACAGTAACCATAACAGGATTATTATTAGAAGCAAATGAGGAAGATTCTTATATTTTACATGGTAGTTATATAAAACATGAACGTTATGGAATGCAATTTCAATTTTCTTCTTTTGAAAAAAAGATTCCCGAAGGAAGGGATGCTGTTATTGAATTTTTATCTAGTTCTCTTATTCGTGGTTGTGGTGTAAAAACTGCCGAGCAAATTGTAGAAACACTAGGCGAGAATGCTTTGTCTCTTATTAAAGAAAATCAAGAAAATTTAATGTTAGTTCCAGGAATGACCTTAAAAAAAGCTTCATCTATTTATTTAAGTGTTTTATCTTATTCACGAGTAGATGATATGTTACTTACTTTAAAAAACTTAGGATTTACTATATCTGAAGCTACCAAATTAGTTAAAATATATCAAGATAAGACACTTGTTTTTTTAGAAGAAAATATTTATTACTTTAAAGAATATATTTCTTTTGATAAATTAGATCATATTTATTTAGTAAATCATGAGGAAAATTCTCTTCTTCGTCTTTCTGAATGCACTAAAGAGGGAATGGAAAGACTTAGTGATTCAACAGGAGATATTTATTATACTATAGAAGAAATTGAAGAAGTTTTAAAAAAAGAGTTTAAGATTTTTGTGGAGGAAGAAAAATTAGAAGAAGTCCTTTCTTATTTACTTCAAAAACAAGAAATTTATATTCAAGAAGAACGAATTTATTTGACGAAATTTTATGAAATGGAAGTAGATATTGCTCATATTTTAAAAAGGATGTCTAGCTATCCAGATAAGGATTTACGAGGAATTACTAGTAAATTAGAATATCTTCAAGATATGTTGGGTGTAAAATATAATAAAGATCAAAAAGAAGCGATTTTAAGTGCTTTAAAACATCCTATTTCTATTATATCTGGAGGTCCAGGAACTGGGAAAACTACAATTGTGAATGCCATTACAAAATTATTTATTGAACAGTATCAATTATCGCCTTTAGATACTGTATCATCCATTGCTTTAGTGGCTCCAACAGGCCGTGCAGCCAAAAAACTATCTTTAAGTACAGGGCTTCCAGCCATGACTATTCATAGATATTTAAAATGGAATAAAGATACTAATGATTTTGGCGTAAATGAAACAAATAAAAATCGTCAACGACTAATTATTGTAGATGAAACAAGTATGATTGATACTCATTTATTTTGTTCGTTGTTAAAAGGAATTTTAGAATCTTCTCAAATTGTTTTTGTAGGAGATACGTTTCAATTGCCAAGTGTAGGAGCAGGTCTTATTTTAAATGATTTAGTTGATTCAGGTGTTTTTCCATATATTTCTTTAGAAACAATTTATCGTCAAAGTGAAAATTCTTATATTCCAATTTTAGCCAAAGAAATTAAAGAGCAAGCTATTACAGATACCTATTTAGAAAAAAAAGATGATTATAATTTTTTAAGTTGTGAAAGTAAACAGTTAAAAGAGTATTTAAAGCAAATCATTTATCATTCTATAGAAAAAGGAATGAAAGTGGATGAAATTCAAGTTCTTGCGCCAATGTATAAAGGTGAAAATGGGATTGATAATTTAAATATTTTACTTCAAGAACTTTTTAATCCTTATGATAAAGATAAAAAAGAAGTTACTTATTTTGATACTATATACCGAGAAGGAGATAAAGTCTTGCAACTTCAAAATAATCCTGATTGTAATGTATATAATGGCGATATAGGGTACATTTATAAAATTAAAGAAATATCGTCTCCTAAAAAACATGTGGAAATTATGATAGATTTTGATGGAAATTATGTGAATTATTTAAAAGAAGATTTACAAAGTATAAAACATGCTTATGCGATTACAATTCATAAAAGTCAAGGAAGTGAATTTCCTCATGTTATTGTACCAATTACTAAACACTATTATAAAATGCTTTATAATAAACTAATTTATACTGGGATATCTAGAGCAAAAAAAAGTTTAATATTGCTTGGTGAAACAGAGTCTTTTTTAATGGCTATTCATAATAATTATTCTATGAATCGTAAGACAACACTTTTACAACAAATTTTAAAGATTTTTTAGTATAATTCTTTTCTTTTTGGCCAAACTACTAATGAGGTGAGAAGTATGAAAAATATGATGGTTGGATTAGGACTTGGTATGGCAAGCGGTGTAGGAATTGCTGCTTATTGTCTAACAAATCCAAATACGAAAAAAAATGCTAATAAAATGTTAAATAAAGCTATGGATAATGCAAATATGGCATTAGACGATATGAAACATAAAATGAAATAACAAACTTTTTGGGGGTTTGTTTTTTTAATAAAATCTTTTATTTTTGCTCATTTTTAGGAATGAATTTTTTAGAAATTTTCTTGAATAACTTGATAAAATAGAGTATACTTAGATTTAGATAGAATACGAGGGAATGAGTATGAGACTAAGATATAAAATTGGATTAGTAATTGTAACAGGATTATTAGTAGCTTGTTTTATGACCTATCAAAGCTATGCTTTATGGATTGCGAGTTTTGCTGGACAAGATAATGTAGTAGATGTAGGCTGTTTTCAAGTAAATTTTGAAGAATTAGGAGAGTCTATTAAATTATCAAATACTTATCCTGTAAGTGATACTAAAGGACTAAGTGGAACCCCATATTCTTTTAAAATTACAAATACATGTGAAATTGATAGTCATTATTCTGTAACATTAAATACACTTACAACAAATGGAATAAATACAGACAATATAAAGTTTGCTATTTATAAAGAAATAGAAGAAAAACCAACGGTTGGTATCAACTTAAAAGAATTTAGTTTGACTCATTTAAATGAAAAGAAAGAAAAAATTAAAGTAACAAATTTAGACGAATCAATTATTTTAGCAAGTGGAGATTTAGTGCAAAATGAATCAGTTACTTATCACTTATATTTATGGTTAGATGAAAAAGCTGGAAATGACATTATGGGACGTACTTTCCAATCAAGTGTAGAAATCATTAGTGATGCTACGACCAAAGAAGATATTTCTGATGGAATTATTGGTAATGTAGATAATACAGGAAAATGTCCAACTGTAAATGCAGATGGAACTATTAGTGAATATAACATAGAAGATACGGAAGGTTACGTTTGTAGTGCACCAGATGATTATGGAACAAGTTATTATTATAGAGGAGTCGTCAATAACAACTATGTAAAGTTTGGGGGATACTACTGGCGAATTTTAAGGTTCAATGGAGATGGTACTATTCGATTGATTTATGAAGGAGATGCTAGTGTAATAGATTCTCTAGAAAACAAAGAAGAAGTATTATCAAATGGTTATGATGATTCGGCTACAAAATATAAAGAAGTAGGAGAAAGTCCATATAATCGATATTGGAAGAAAGATAATGTAGAAGAATCTACTAATTCATATATTTATTATGACAATGCTGGGGTAGGATATATGTATGGAAATCGAGATGGAATTGTAGAATCGAATATAGCAATTTCATCTTCTGCTCATTACAAAACAGAAACTTTGTATTATAGTACAGAATATATTTATGATGAAGCTAGTGATAGATTTCAGTTATCAGGAGATATAAAAGGAGTATTAGGAAGTGAACTTTCGGATGAAGTAGTAGGCTTATATACTTGTCGTAATAAAAATAGCACTGAAACTTGTAAGGAATTACTTCATGTAACAAGCATATCTTTAAATGAAACTGGAAATTATAATTCTTTTAGTTCTAAATATGTTTTATATGGAACAACTACAAAAGAGAAGGCTCAAACAAATACAAATGATAGTACGATAAAAGCGTATTTAGATACGTGGTATGAAAGTCATATAAAGGATACCGAATATGAAAGATACATTGCTGATGCCTATTATTGTAATGATAGAAGTTTATATACTGGTAATCCAGGAAGTGATTACACTCAATTAGGTTATGGATTAGAAAGCACATATTATAAGGTACATGATAATAAAAGAAGTCTAAGATGCTCTAATCAAAATGACCGATTTACTGTAAAAGATGAAGTAATAGGAAATGGTGATTTAAAGTATCCAATTGGACTTTTAAATGCCGATGAAACTTATTTTGCTGGTGGTTTTTCTAAGAAGAATAATAAATATTATTTGTATACAGGAAGAGGATATTGGAACATGACACCTAATTTCGTTTCTAATTTTAGTTATGTAAGAGGTATATCTTCGCTTGGTGAGACTTCTAGTATGGCAGTTAATCAAAGTTTAGCTGTGCGTCCAGTCATAAATTTACAAGCAGGTAGTCTAAAAATAGGAACTGGAACGTGGGATGATCTGTATCAAGTCTCTTAATAATTTGATTTTTTTAAGATAATAAAGAGTAAAATATAAAAATGGTTTATTTTTGTTTTACTCTTTTTGTTTGATTTTTTTTATCATAAGTATTGGTTATAAAAAAATTATTTTTTTGTATAATTTTTTTTTCTTTATTCATAATAGGAATGGAGGTTATTCTATGAATAAAGATGAATATCAAAAATTAGTGGAGGAATTTACTCCGAAAGAAAAGAAATTTAAAAATGCTGTACTTGCTTTTTTGGTGGGTGGAGCGATAGGAATTTTTGGGCAAGTTGTAGTAAGTATTTTTGTGGAAAGTTTTGGAATGGAAATGAAAGAAGCTTGTGTATGGTTATGTATTTTAATGATTTTTATAGCAAGTTTATTTACTGCTTTAGGATTTTTTGATAATTGGGTAAGTAAATGTAAAGCGGGTCTTTTTTTACCAACTACAGGATTTGCTCATTCTATTACTAGTTCCGCTTTGGATTACCGAAGAGATGGATTTATTACAGGTCTTGGAGCAAATTTTTTCAAACTTGCTGGAAGTGTCATTTTATATGGAATGGTTAGTGCTTTCTTTTTATCCATTTTAGGGGTGATTATTTATGGCTAGTAAAAAATTTAATAGTGTATATATTTTGGATGCAGTAAGTATTGCGGGTCCTGTGGAAAAACGAGGAAGTATTCGCGATTATGATTTTACTATGGATGATTATTATTTTAATATGAAAACTTTTGAACAAGCAGAAGTAAAAATGCAACGAGTAGTCATGGATCATATTTTACAAAAACATCATTTACTTCATAGTGATATTGATATTTTAGTAAGCGGGGATTTATCTAATCAAATTAGTGTTTCTAGTTATGCGGCTAGTTGTTATAACATTCCATTTGTAGGTGTTTATTCTGCTTGTGCTTCTTTTATTGAAAGTTTAATTGTTGCATCTTTGATGATTGAATATAAAAAGAAAGCAAATGCTTTATGTGTGACTTCTTCTCATAATTTAAGTGCTGAAAAACAGTTTCGTTTTCCAATTGAATATGGCGCACCAAAACCAAATACTACCACATTTACGGCAACTGGAAGTGTTTCGGTTTTACTTACTAAAGAACCAACTCGTTTTAAATTAGAAAGTTATACGATTGGAACTGTAGTAGATATGGGATGTACTGATGCATCTCATATGGGAGCCGTTATGGCTCCTGCAGCTGCTCGTGTGATTGTAAGTCATTTATCTGAATTAAATAGAACTATTGATTACTATGATCTTGTTTTAACTGGGGATTTGGGTTGTATAGGTGCTAAGATTTTACAAGAATATTTAAGAAGAAATCATGGCATTAAAATGAAGAATCATATTGATTCTGGATGTGAATTATATTTAAAAAGTCAAGAAGAAACTTATTCGGGAGCAAGTGGGCCAGTTGCATTACCATTGTATCTTTTTAATAAAGTTTTAAAACAAAAGAAAGCAAAACGAATTTTACTTGTTGGTACAGGTTCTTTACACAATCCTTTCTTTGTCAATCAAAAACTTACGATTCCTGCAATAAGTCATGCTGTTAGTTTGGAGGTGAATCCATGATTTTTCTAAATGCCTTTTTACTTTCTGGAGTGTTTTGTCTCATTGCCCAAATTATTTTAGATAATACAAAACTTACACCTGGTCATATTACTTCTATTTTTACTGTATTGGGAGCGGTTTTATCTTTTTTAGGAATCTATCCAAAGCTTATTTCTTGGGCAGGAGCAGGTGCAACTGTACAAATTTCTAATTTTGGACACATGCTTTATCTTTCTGCTGTTGAAGGATTTCATGAAATGGGAATACTTGGATTTTTCTCAGGACTTCTTGTAAAAAGTTCAGCTGCTATTACCGCGGCAGTTGTCATTGCTTTTGTCTTTTCTTTAGTTTTTAAACCTAAAAATTAAAATTTCTACATTTTTGTAGATTTTTTTTTGAAACTATTTTTCTTTTTTGTTATAATAATGGAAAGGGTGATGACTATGGCAAAGAAGAAAAAACAAGAGGAAGTTGTAATTGTAAGAAAAGAATTGACTCCAACAGTAATTGGAACTTTAGAAAAAAAAGAAAGTGGTCCAATTATTGCTATTATATGGGTTGTTATTTTTATTCTTGGAATTGTAGGACTTCCATTTTTAACCGATTGGATTGATACAAAATTTCATACACCTAACATTCCACCTATAAAAGGAAATACTCCAAATAATCCAGGTACCACAGAAGAGCCAAATAATCCAGAAGAACCACAGGAAATAAAGTATTATGATATAGAGGAAAATATGATTATTGATTTTGATGGATTTCAACTTACTAAAATTGTTGTAGATCCTGTTTCTAAAACATTTTCATCTCGACTTATTCATTTAACAGGAGATACCAATCTATTTGTTACTAAACGTTACTTTATCGAGCTTTATAGTGAAGAAAATACTTTACTAGAAAGATTTTTAATTCCTATTGAAGAATTAAAAGATTTTAAAATTCTTAATTTTTCTACAGCTTCTAATTATCAAATTGTAAAAAAAATAGCAATTGTGAAGAAAGATGAGAGAGATTATCCCGCTGTTTCTTTGAAGTTAAATGCAAATAATGAAGGCGTTTTAGAATGTTCTCATAATGATGAAATATTTACTTATTTTTTTCAAGAATATAATAATCGTTTTCTTTTAAATCGAGTAGTAGAAAATCTAACTTATTATAGTTCTTCTAATGATTATGATTCTGTTTTAATGAAATATACGACACTTTCAGCTTCTTTAAGAAGTGTAAATGGTGTAGAAGTGGAACTTACTCCTTTACAAAATGGTTTTTATTATGAAGCGACAATTGATTATAATCAAGTATCTACTAGTGATGCTTCTAAGTATTTAACAAGACCAATTTATTATAAAAAGAATACAGAGGCTAAAGTAATTTCCTTTGAGCTTGGGGCTTCTGGTTATCAATGTAAGGCAATTTAGCCTTTTTTCTTTTCCATTTTTTTGGTACAATTATAGGGTGGTGAGTAAAGTGGACTATACAATTCATTTAGAAAATTTTGATGGACCCATGGATTTGCTTTTGCATTTGGTTCATCAAACAAAGTTAGATATTTATGAGATTCCTGTGTGTGAAATTATTGAAGGCTATCTTAATTATATCCATGCTTTACAAGAATTAAATATTGATATTGGTGGAGAGTTTTTATTGATGGCGTCTAGTTTAATCCATTTAAAAAGTCGTCTTTTAATAGGAAAAACAGAAGAACAAGAGACAGATGAAGAAGAGTTTTCTATTTCAAGTGAAGAAGATTTAAAAGAAAAAATATTAGAATATGAAAAATATAAAAATATTACGAAGGATTTTCAAAAATTAGAAGAAAAAAGAAGTGAAATTTTTACTAAATTGCCTGAGAATAAAAAAGAATATATAAAAGAGCCTGAACTTGTGAATGAGGGATTTTCTATAGAAGATTTAGTGAATGCTTTTTTAAATTTGGAAGCTCGGATTCATTATAAGGAACCTGTAGAAACAAAAATTACTAAAAAAGAAATTAGTGTAGGAGACCGAGTAATAAGAATAAGAGATGTTTTAAAATTTCGAAAAAGATGTTTTTTTGAAGAACTTTTTGAAATTCCTACGCGTGAATATATGATTGCTACTTTTTTGGCAATTTTAGAAATGAGTAAAGGAAAAGAACTACGTTTGTTTCAAGAAGAAAACTTTAAGAAGATAGAAGTGGAGGTAGTAGAATGAATTTAGAAGGTGTTTTAGAAGGTATTTTATTTGTTCAAGGAGATGAAGGTATTACTTTAGAACAAATTTGTACCATTTTAGAAATTGATATGGATAAAGCGAAAGGGCTTTTGCTTCAATTAAAACAATCTTATGAAGAAAGTAATCGTGGTCTTCGGATTCGTTTTTTAGGAGAGTCATTTAAATTGACTACAAAAGAAGAACATAAAATTTATTATCAAAAAATGATGACGAATCCTCTTGGTAGTAATACACTTAGTCCATCTCTTTTAGAAGTGTTGGCTATTATTGCTTATAATGCTCCAATTACTCGTGTAGAAATAGATGAAATGAGAGGTATTTCTTCTGATTATACTTTGCGCAAGTTACTTGCAAAGGGGCTTATTAAAGAAGCGGGAAAGAGTACTATGCCAGGGCGACCTATTCTTTATAAAACAACAAGTGAATTTTTAGATTATTTTGGGCTTGCTACTTTAGAAGATTTACCTAAAATTGAAAAAGAAGAAACAAAACGAGAAGAAACTGAATTGTTTACTTCTATTTATAAAGATGATGTGAAAATTTGAAAAAAATGTACAATTTTTGTAATTTTATGATATACTTAAGTTGTGCTTGCTTCTGTGGCGGAATTGGTAGACGCGTTGGACTCAAAATCCAATGGTAGCAATATCGTGTCGGTTCGAGTCCGACCAGAAGCACCAGATTGATACCAAACTCGAATTTTTATGATTCGAGTTTTAATATACTTAAATTTATGGTAGACTATTTGTGGAAATTGAATTGAGTTTTGTCAATTTAGTAAACACACTTGTACATTGACACAATATGCTAGTGTAGAAAAGGAGTTGTTTTAAGAGTTATAGTTCTTTAGATATTATGCATTACGTTATTTTATCTAGTGTTTTAGAACCAATTCCAGAAAAGAAAGGTTGTACAACAAGAAAAAATGATTGGCAAGATAAATCAAAACTAGAATATTTTCTTATATCAGGAGTAAATGTTGGACGAGTATTTTATGAATTATCTGAGAGAATAAAAAAGAATAATTACCAACAACCTGATTTGATATATGATTTAGCATATAAAGCACAAAAGGAAAGCTTAAAAATGCGAAAAGGCGGAAAAATAAATTTTGGTATTATAGAGTTAATGATTCCTATTGTCGCTACTCAAATAATTGAGCAAAGAACTGATATTAGCATTTTAGATAAGGTTGAAGAAATTTTAAAAAAAACAACAGAAGAAGATGTTAAATTCCACTACAAGTTTAGAAAAATAGCCAGAGATGTATCTAAACAATTTCCAAGTACTGCAGTTTATAATGTAAGTAATTTATACGAGTATTATAAATTCGATAAAAATGAATTAGAAAATAATGTACATAAGGAATATATAACAAAATTTGAAAGAATTAAACAGGCATATTCGCTTTTAGAAACAAAATACGAAGAAGGAAATTTGCTTGATATATCCATAATTGCTTACAACCAAATTTTAAAAGATTGCAATAATTATAGTGGATTAGCTGCTGATTATATTTGTGTTGCATTATATTTTTATATAATCAATCATCCTAATGTTATAATAATATAAAAAGTTGTTGAACGTTCTTCCAACGGACACCATATGGAAATCACTTGAACTTTTTATAAGTTTTGAGAATAAAGAGAATAATTGTCAAATACTGTGTGTAGGATTATGTACCATTTAATCTTATAAAAAAATAAATATTTCTATTTTCTAACTTATATTATGTTCTCTAAGTAATTTAACACAATTTAAAGTATCAATATAGCAAATCTGTAAATATTATTGTTGCTTTTTTGTAAGCTAAATTAGCTAGAAGTGAAAATTCTTATCCTACTTTTTTGACTATTTATAAGGCAATCGCATAAAAATTTTACGTAAAGAGTTTAAAAAGAAGGTATGACAT
>CANSRG010000031.1 GCA_947649355.1 uncultured Mycoplasmatota bacterium
TTTTCAAAAAAAGACAAATAAGTAACTTTTTTACCTATTTGTCAACAGTCTGATAGTAAAATTTATTTACTATTTTTTTTGTTTTTGCTACAATGTTTATAAGGAGAGCCTATGAAAACAGGAATTGTTATTTTAAATTATAATGATGCAGATAATACGATAAAAATGTTACAACAAATTAAAGATTATTCTTGTCTTTCTAAAATTGTCGTTGTGGATAACTGTAGTAAAGATGATTCAGTTTTAAGATTAAAAGAATTTGAAAGTGATAAAATTGTTTTAATTCCCGTTTTAGAAAATAAAGGATATGCAAGTGGAAATAATGTTGGGTTAAAGTATTTAGAAGAACAAGGCGATTTTTCTTTTGTTTTTATTTCAAATCCCGATATTATAGTAAAAGAGTCAGTAATGAATAAAATGATTGAAGATTTGTCTAATATTTCTTCTGTTTCTTTTTTGGGTCCTACTATTATAGAGCATGGAGAAAAAATAAGAGGTTGGAAATTACCTACTTATTTTGTAGAACTTTTGTCTACTATCAATTTTTTTCATCGTTTTGCTAAACGTTATCAAAGATATCCTTTAGAATACTATCAAAAACCTATTGTAAAAGTAGATGCCATTCATGGAAGTTTTTTTCTGGCTCGATTAAAAGATTTTCAAAAAATTGGTTATTTTGATCCGAATACTTTTTTATATTATGAAGAAAACATTCTTGGAGCGAAGGCTAAAATGAGACATTTAGGTGTTTATGTAGATACGTCTTTAGAAGTTTTTCATATGCTTTCTCAATCTGTGGATAAAAGTTTGAAAAAAATTAAAAAATATAAAATTATGAAAGCTAGTATGTTTTACTATGAAAAAACTTATCAACATTTAAATGGATTTTTGTATTTTTTTCTTAAATTTGTTTATTTTTGTAGTCTTATTGTTTCTTATTTAACATTTTGGATATAGGTGAGGTTTTATGAAAAAAAATATTATTATTATTGGTTCTCGAGGATATCAATATCATTATGGTGGTTGGGAAACTTTTGTTACAAATCTTATTTTAAATCAGCATGATAAAAATACTCAATTTTATATTCCAACTTTAACTCATGAAAAAAATTTGAATCATACTATAGAAATCAATGATGGAGTTGTTTGTCCTTATATTTATGTTCCTGATAAAGGCTTTGTTACGATGTTTCTATTTACTATTTTTGCAACAAAATTTTTCTTTCGTTATATTAAAGAAAATCATTTAGATAATACTGTGATTTTAATGCTTGGTTGTAAAGTTGGTCCTTTGTTTCCTTTTTGGCGTAGGAAACTTAGAAAACTAAAAACTAAGCTTATTATCAATCCAGATGGGTTAGAGTGGAAAAGAGATAAATGGTCTTGGTGGATTAAAAAGTGTTTTAAAATTAGCGAACGTTTTTGCGTTAAATATAGTGATTATTGTGTTTGTGATTCTAAATCTATTGAACAATACATTCATGAAGAATATCCAAACTTTTCTACACCGACTAAATTTATTGCATTTGGAGCATATGAAAATAGAAATCCTAAAAAGAATGCTATTGTAAATGACTTATTTTTAAAATATCAATTAAAGGAAAACGATTATTATTTAATTGTTGGAAGATTTATTCCTGAAAATAATTATGAGATTATGATTCAAGAATTTATGAAGTCGAATACTAAGAGAAAATTGGTGATTATTTCCAATGTTTTAAAAAATCAGTTTTATGAAACTTTAGAAGAGAAAACCCATTTTTTGTCAGATGATAGAATTTTATTTATTGGAACTGTTTATGATACGGAAGCTTTACTATATTTTCGTAAACATGCTTATTCTTATATACATGGTCATTCTGTTGGAGGTACGAATCCTTCTTTATTAGAAGCACTTAGTATTACAAATATAAATATTTTGTTTGATGTTTGTTATAATAGAGAAGTTGGAGAAGATAGTTGTCTTTATTTTACAAAAGAAGAGGGTAGTTTAAAAAATGTTATTGAAGAAGTAGAAACTTTTTCTTTAAAAAAACATGAGCAATATGGTGCTTTGGCTAAAAAGCGTATTCATGAAGATTATACTTGGAAAATTGTTGTAAATCGTTACAATGATGTTTTTGATAATTTATTAAAGAAAAATTCAGTTAAGTAGATTTAAGTTAGATAAGTAGTTAAAGTCCATTTTTTTTCTGAAAAGATTTTGATATTCTTGTCTTTCTTTGTTATACTACTAATAGGAGATAACGAGGTGAGTTATGAAAAATAAAAATTCAAAAAATGCAATCGAAGTAATTGATGTGACCAAGTCATTTAAAATTTATTATGATAAGGCAAGTACTTTAAAAGAACATCTTCTTTTTTGGAAACGAAATCAAAGTGAATTATTTACAGCTTTAAAAAATATCAATGTTACGATTCAAAAAGGAGAAACTGTTGGGCTTGTTGGAGTGAATGGTTCTGGGAAATCTACTTTATTAAAACT
Source organism: uncultured Mycoplasmatota bacterium (assembly GCA_947649355.1). GTDB lineage: Bacteria > Bacillota_I > Bacilli_A > RF39 > UBA660 > Ventrenecus. The sequence continues at coordinate 2,486 of CANSRG010000031.1, forward strand.
GATGACTAAAATTATCTATCCTACCAAAGGGCAAATTGTAACTCATGGAAAACTTACTAGTTTATTAGAATTAGGAGCAGGATTTCATAATGATTTTACAGGACGGGAAAATATATATTTCAATGCTTCTATATTTGGTCTTACCAAGCAAGAAATTGATAAACGGATTGAGGAAATTATTGCTTTTTCAGAATTAGGAGAATTTATAGATAATCCTGTAAGAACGTATTCTTCTGGAATGTATATGCGACTTGCTTTTTCCATTGCTATCAATGTGGATGCTGAAATTCTTTTAATAGATGAAATTTTAGCTGTTGGAGATCAACATTTTCAAGAAAAGTGTTTTTCTAAATTACAAGAATTAAAAATGAGTGATAAAACGATAGTCATTGTAAGTCATGATTTAGCTCATATTGAAAACTTATGTACACGAGCTATTTGGATTAACGAAGGAGTGGTTTGTATGGATGATATTCCTTCTAAAGTAATTCCTGAATATTTGAAGAAATGTAGGTGAAAAGATGAGTATATTTAAAAATTTATATCATTATCGTGAACTTTTAAAAACGAATATTCAAAAAGAAATTCGTGGAAAATATAAGGGCTCTTTTTTAGGAATTTTATGGTCTTTTTTAAATCCTTTATTGATGGTTCTTGTCTATGCCCTTGTGTTTCCATATATTATGAGAACAAATGTCGATAATTATCTTATTTTTCTTATTGTTGCAATTATTCCTTGGAATTTTTTTACTACTTGTATTACTACGGGATGTAATTGTGTGTGGATTAACGGTGGGATTATTAAAAAGGTTTATTTTCCAAGAGAAATATTACCTGTAAGTGTCATTTTGGCAGGACTAATTAACTTTTTAATTTCTTGTATTATTATTTTAGTTTTTTTGCTATTTGGTGGAGTGGGCATAAGTTTGCAACTTTTGTGGCTTCCACTCATTGTAATTATCCAAAGTATGTTTAGTCTTGGTCTTTTGTTTATATTAAGTGCAGTTAATGTTTATGTTCGTGATGTGGAGTATTTAGTTTCTTTTTTACTAAATTTACTTTTTTATGCTACGCCAATTTTATATACTGCTGATATGTTTCCTCAAAATATACGCTTTTTATTATATTTAAATCCAATGACTCATTTTATTGATGCTTATCGAAGTATTTTCTACTATCAGACTCTACCAAATTTTACTTCTCTTTTCTATATTTTTTGCTTTTCTTTCTTCATTTTAATTTTAGGATATTTTGTTTTCCGTAAATTAGAAAAAGGATTTGCTGAGGAGGTATAAAATGAAAATTTGTGGTGTCGTTGTATTTTATAATCCGTCTTTTGATGTATCAAATAAAATAAAATCTTATTTAAATTTTATCGAAAAACTTTATGTTGTTGATAATTCGAATAATCAAGATAATCGTGATAAACTTCCTAAAAGTAAAAAAATTGAATATGTCAATAATCATGAAAATTTAGGAATTGCTAAAGCACTTAATATTGCTTGTGAAAAAGCTTTATTAGAAGGTTTTGATTATATTTTAACTATGGATCAAGATAGTGAATTTGAAGAAAGTTCTTTAACAAAATTGATTCAATTTGTGAATGACAATCATCATCCATTACTAGGTATCGTAACTCCTTATCATTTAATTGAAACAAATGTCCCAAAATGCAAACTCTCTATTGAACATCCTGTTGAAGTAATGACTTCTGGTAATTTAGTGAATTTATCTGCTTACAAAGACGTAGGGGGATTTAAAGACTGGCTATTTATCGATTGTGTAGATATTGAGTTTTGTATGAATTTGCGTGTTCATGGGTATGATATTATTAGATTAAATGATGTAGAGATGAATCATTGTCTAGGGGATTCTAAAACTATTCATTTTTTATGGAAAACTTGTGTTACTACAAATCATAATGCACTTCGTCGTTATTATATTGCAAGAAATTGTTATTATATTTATGACATGTATCACGAATATTTTCCACTTTACTGTGACTATGTTCGAGGAGGCATTAAATATCAAATTCGAAATATTTTTCTTTTTGAAAAAAATAAATTTAAAAAAATTCGTAATTCCTATCGAGGGATTAGAGATTATAAAAAAGGAATAAAGGGGAAGTATCCTTATTCTAATTAAAGGAGGTAAAAAATGAAACAGGAACTTGAAAATTTAAAACAAGAAATTTTAAAACATGAAGTTATTTCTTTTGATATTTTTGATACACTTTTATTAAGAAATCTTTTGAAACCAACAGATCTTTTTTTACTGATGGAACCATTCGCTAGAGAGGAATTTGGAATTGAACATTTTTTTAAAGAACGTATAGATGCTGAAAAAGATTCTCGTGTTTCAAAAGAAAATAATGAAACGACTCTTAAAAGTATTTATTCGGTGTTAGAAAAAAAATATTCTAAAAATCTTACAAAACTTTTGAAAAAAGAATTAGAATTGGAAGAAAAATTTTTGACTTTTAATCCTTTTATGAAAGAAATTTATCAATTTGCCAAAGAACATGATAAAACAGTTCTTGCGATATCTGATATGTATTTGCCTAAATCTTTTATTGAAAAAATATTGTCACTTAATGGATATTCTATGGATTATGTTTATGTTTCCTGTGAATCTCAAAAGGTAAAAGGAAATGGTTCATTATTTCAATATGTTTTTGATGAAAGACAATTTTCTAAAAATTCTTGGTTACATATTGGAGATAATTTAGTTTCTGATGTTAATTCTCCTAAATCTTTTGGAATTGATGCTTTTTATTATCCTAATGTTTTAAGTAGAAGTAAATATGAAAATATAAGTGGTGATATTACAGAGAGTATTATAAAAGGTATTTTGCAAAATATTATTTATACAAAAGAATGTAGTCCATGGGAAACATTTGGTATTTTTTGTGTTGCGCCAGTGTATTATGGTTTTACCAATTGGATTTATCAGTTAACGAAACATAAGGATAACATTTATTTTTTAGCTAGAGATAGTTATATGGTTCAAAAGGTTTATGAACTCTTTGCCAAAAAATTAAATAAAAATATGGATATGCATTATTTATATTGTTCTCGTGCTTCTTATCAAATTCCTACTTTAATTTTGGGTTCTAAAGATTTGGCTTTAGATGTTTTGACAAGGTTTAATGCGGCGATGAATCAAAAAGTAAAAATTGAAAGTATTTTAACTTCTATTGGATTAAATCCTGATGATTATGAAAAAGCTTTTCGAAATTTTCACTTAGAAAAAGATACTATTTTAACTACTAAAAATGTATATCATGTTCAAAAGTTTTTGAGCTATATTTATGATGATATTGTAAGTAAGTTAAAAGAGAAAAAAGATTTAGTAGAACAATATTTAGAACAAATGAACATGAAAAATTACGAAGAAGTAAATCTTGTGGATATTGGTTGGGCTGGAAGTACACAGTATGCATTGAGTCAAATTTTAAAGAATCAAAAAATTACTGGATATTATTTAGGTACTAGAAAGAAAATGTATGAGAATGTAAAATATAATTCTTTTGGATATTTATTTGATGCGGAAGAACCTGAAGATATTTATAAACATATTGATGCAAATATTATGATGTATGAATTTATTTTTTCTGCTCCACATGGTACAACAACAGGATTTATTAAGAAAAAAGGAAAAATAGAACCAGTTTTAGAAGTTTTTTCTCAAAATGTAACTCTTATGAATACCTTTCAACAAAGTGCTTTTTTGACTTGTCAAGAATTTTTAAAATACTATGATGAATTAAAATATATGCCAACTGAAGTAGTGCTTCAAAATTATCAAGAATTTATTTTAAATAAACGATACGAAGATTTAGTAATGTTTTCCTCTGTTTATGAGGCAGTTGGTTATGAAGGTGGAAAGCTTCCTTTTGTCCAAGAATTTGAAGAAGAGGAAATAAAAAAAGATCTTAAATCTTTTTATGAAACAATTTCTGCATCATTATGGAAAGATGCTTATTTAATTAAAGGTGCTAATAAAGAAGAATATGAATTTTTTAAACAAGAATTATTTAGTACAAAAACGAAAATTTGTGGTATGATAAAGTCTCTCTCTTTCATACAAATTTTAAGAGCAATTCGTTATCCTAGAACAACAATACGAAAAATTAAATCTTTGTTTTCTAAACAGAATAGTTAGGTGAAATATGAAAAAAGAATGGAAATTATGGAAACAATTTATAAAAGAACATCAAAAAAGTATATTTGCACTTTTTTTGGTTTCTTTTTTTACGTTTGGATTTAAACTTTTTCACTACAGTATATCTATTGATACAGAGACAATTTTGACGATTCCGACAAGACTTTTTAAAAGTTGGATTGGAATAGGTCGACCTGTTCTTGTCTTTTTAAAATATGTATTTCCTTTTCGACCCTTTAATCCTTTCTTAGCTATATTAGTGACGTATATTTTATTTACAATTTTTACGATTTTTCTCTATTATTTATTTTACAGAAAAAAAAGAGAGAAATCACCTTTTCGGTTGTTTCTATTTGGAAGTATTCTTTTAACTTCAGCGATTTATATTGAACAATTAGGTTTTTTATTACAAAGTGCTGAAATAAGTATTATTTTTCTAATTTTTTGTTTTTCTGTTTTATTGTTTTTGATTGGTCAAGAAGAGAAAAAGAAATGGTACTATTTTTTTAGTTTTCTTTGTTTAACTTTTTGTTTTGGCGCTTATCAGTCTTTTGTTCTGTTATTTATTACTGTGATTGCATTACTAACTTTTATGGAAATCAAAGAGGGAAGAGGATTTCAATCTAGTTGTGCTTTTGTATTGCCTGCTATTTTCATTTGTCTTTTTTCTGGCATTGGTTATATTATCGGATGTAAAATTTGTAATCTTTTAGTTCATAGTAATGAGTCGGTTTATTTATCTAATCAAATTGTTTGGTTTAAACAACCTATAATGTTAACTATAAAAAATATTTTTACATTGATTTTTGAAGGATATTTTGGAGTATTTTTTGAAAAAGGGTTATTTTATGGATTTGTAAATCTTCTTGCGTTTCTTTTTCTTATGATGTATCTTGTAAGTGTTTTTAAAAGACGCGAGAAAAATAAATTTTTAAAGTGTATTATTGTAGTTCTTTTGTTATTCGTTCCTTTTTCCTTAACAATCTTTTTAGGTGCGAAAGAAGTGTATCGTGCTCAGCTTGCACTTCCTGTTTTAGTTGCATTTAGTGTATCTTTTCTATCTGTATCTTTTAAAAATTCTATTCTTTCTGTTCTTGTAGTTCTTGCAATTTCTAATCAATTTATTCTTACTTATCAAGTGCTTGTAAGTGATTATTTTCGTTATTTAGAAGATGTTTCTTATGCAAATTTATTATATAGTGAACTTAAAAACTATAATATTTTAGAGAAAAGGGTAGTAATGCTAGGAGGATTTTCGTCTACTAGTCCTCTTATTATAAGACAAGGCGAAACTCTTGGTCATTCTTTCTTTCATTGGGATCTTTATTTTGAAACTGGTGTTGGGGAACGAGCTAGTCGTTTTATGCAAACACTTGGATATCCAATACTTACTAATACTAAAGAGGATTTTCAATATGCAAAGAATTTTGAAGAAATGTTGGAAGTTTTTCCAAATAAAAATTCTATTTTAGAAACAGAAGAATTAGTTATTGTTCGATTATCTTAGGAGGTTTTTTATGAAGGGATTTTTAAAAAAATTGGATTGGAATTATGTTTTTATTTTTTTCCTTTCTTTTTTTATATTATTACCTTATGTGTCTCGTTTATATGCGATAGGACATGATACTGGATATCATATTGCGAATATTTTAGCTCTTAATGAAGGAATGCCTTGGAGTAAAGTGTTTCCCTTAATTGGGAATTCTTTTGGATATGGTTCTGGAATATTTTATCCTCAACTTTCTCATATTGTTGCAACTCTTTTTTTAAAGTTTTCTTTTTCAGTAGTAACTTCTATGAAACTTACTTATTTTCTATCAGTTTTTTTGTCAGGGATTTTTATGTATCGTTTTGTTTGTGTCTTATCTAAGAATCAATCGATTGCTTTTTTAGCATCTTTATTTTATATGACAATGCCATATTATCTAGTTGATATTTATGTGCGGGATGCATTTGCAGAAGCTTTTTTCTTTCCTTTTTTGCCTCTAGTTTTTTTAGGGATTACTTATTATTTTCAAGGAAACTTAAAAAAGTTTTTCTTTCCTTTTGTCATTGGCTATGTTTTTATGATGGAAACTCATCTTGTACTTTCCATGTATGTGACTATCTTTCTTGGAATTTTGTTCCTTATCAATTATAAAGAATTTTTTAGGAAGAATCGTTTTAAATATTTTCTTTTTGCAGTTGTTTGTGTTACTTTATTGGTTTTACCTTTTTTATCTTCTATGATTACTCATAAAATGTTTGGTAATTATGCTGTGTTTTCGCCAGATTTTATGGCTAATTCTACTTTGCTTCAAACACATTCTTTAAATCTTTATGAATTTTTCTTTTTTGTGTCAAGACCAACAGATCATATGTCTTTTTACTTTAATGTTTTTGTGATTTTGTTCTTTCTTATTACTGCTTTTTCTTATAAAAAAGTTCGGACTGTAGATAGTGTTTGGTTTTTAAAAAGTATCTTAGTTCTTTGTCCATTTCTATTTTTTCTTATAAGTAAATTATGCCCATGGCGTTTTTTTCCTAAATTTTTATGGATGATACAATTTCCATGGAGATTAGAAATGCTTTTAGGATTTTTCTTATCTATTGGTGCAGCATATGTTCTTAAATTGATACCTAAAAAATATTATTCTTTGGTTTTCTTTTTCTCTCTTTTCATTTGTTTTTTCTATGTTAATTCTGTTGTATCAAAAGTAAATTTTCAAGCAGTTGATGTAAGTAGTATGCCTCTTAGTCACTTAGGAATGGGTGGAAAGGAGTACTATCCTATAAATACTGTGAAAAATTTTGATTATTTATTACAACGGGATTATGCTATTCTTGTAAAAAGTGGAAATGCTAAGGTATCTTTATTGGAAAATAATTTTCCACATTTAAAATTTTCTGTTCAAAATGCTTCTTCTTCTCTTTTAGAACTTCCACGAATTTATTATTTTGGATATACTATTTTAAATGAAAAGAATGAAGAAATTAGTTATCATGAAAATGAAAATGGTTTTATAGAATTAGAGGTTTTGGAAGATGGTACATACTCTTTAATGTATACAGGTACGATTATTGATAAAATTTGTTCTTACCTTGCTATTTTTACAATACTTTTTTTGATAGGTTGTTTCTTTAAATTTATGTTATAATGGAATTAGTGAGGGAAGTCTATGAAAAAAATTAGTATTATTGTTTCTTGTTATAATGAAGAAGAATCATTACCACTTTTTTATGAAGAGGTAACAAAGGTAATGGACTCTATGAAAGACAATACTTTTGAACTTCTTTTTGTGAATGATGGAAGTAAAGATAACACGTTGGATTTATTAAGAGAGTTTTCAAAAAAGGATAATAGGGTTCGTTATGTTTCTTTTTCAAGAAATTTTGGTAAAGAAGCTGCCATGTTAGCAGGACTTGATTATTCTACAGGGGATTATGTTACTTTAATGGATGCAGATTTACAAGATCCTCCTTTTATGCTACCAAAGATGCTTAAAGTCTTAGAAAATGAATCTTTAGATTGTGTAGGGACAAGGCGAGTGACAAGAAAAGGGGAGCCACCTATTCGTAGTTTTTTTGCAAGAATGTTTTATAAAATTATCAATAAAATGAGTAAAATAGAAATGGTAGATGGAGCACGAGACTATCGTTTGATGACAAGACAAATGGTCAATTCTATTTTAGAATGCCGTGAGTATAATCGTTATTCAAAAGGACTTTGGAGTTTTGTCGGTTATGAGACAAAGTGGCTTGAATTTGAAAATGTTAAACGAGTAGCTGGTGAGACAAAATGGTCTTTTTGGAAACTTTTTCGTTATGCAGTAGAAGGAATTGTAGCTTTTACAACGGTTCCTCTTACAATCGCGGCTTTTTTAGGAATTTTCTTTTGTTTGATTGCTTTTTTCTTTATTCTAGTAATCATTTTTAAAACTTTAATGTGGGGAGATCCTGTAGGGGGATGGCCAAGTCTTGCTTGTATTATTATATTTGTAAGTGGCATTCAGTTGTTTTTTATGGGAATCTTTGGGGAATATTTATCGAAAACATATTTGGAGACTAAAAAAAGACCAATTTATATAGTGAAAGAGACAGAAAAATGAAATCATGGTTTTCTTTAAATAGAAAAGCATTATTCTTATTGTTTTTCTTTTTTTGCCTTTGTTATGGAATTAAACTTTGTACTTATAGTTATGCACTTGATACAGAGTTTTTTATGGTACATAAAGAAGCAATGTTACTCTCTTGGCTTGGAATTTCTCGTTTTTCATTAGTCTTTTTAAAATGGCTTACTTCTATTTTTCCTTTTTCTATCTTTCTTACCAATTGGTTTACAGTAGTCTTCTTTTTTCTAGCTTCTTGTTTTACTTATTATAATTTTGCTTTTCTATGTAGTAAGTTTCAAAGTACTAAAAAGATGATTTTTTTTCTTCTTTTTCTTGGCTCTTCACCAATATATTTAGAACAGTTTAATTTTACGTTACAAAGTTTAGAAATTTCTTTTTGTTTTTGTCTTTTACAAATTGGTATCTATTCTTTTTTGAACTACTTTATGAAAGGTTCTAAAAAATATGTTTTTCTTTCTCTTTTTTGTATTCTTTTTTCTTTTGGTGCTTATCAATCGTTTGTTTTAATGTTTCTTACAGAAATGTTTTTGTTTTTTTATTTACTTGTTATAGATAAAAAATGGAAGAAAGATGATATTTTTAAATTTTTAAAATATGCTTTTCTTTTCTTTTTTCTTTCCTTTCTTGGATATTATTTTATAGGAAAACTAGTAATTTCTATATTTTCTGTTCCTCCTAATCATTATTTAAAAGACCAAATTGGTTGGTTTACTAATCCTTTTTGGGTTTCAATTAAAAATATCTTAAAAGATGTAGAAAGATTATACTTTGGTTATCGTAATGAAGTATGGCAATTTACCATTTTAAATACTTTTTTTGTAATTGTTTTATTTTATAAAATTTTTTTAAAATGTAGAGATAAAAATTATTTTGTTGCATTTCTTTTATTTTTGTTTTTCTTTCTTCCTCTTCTTATGACTTTTCTTTTAGGCAATGCATCGCCAATACGTTCTTATTTTTCTTTTCCTATTTTACTTGCTTTTGTGTTTTGCCAAGAAGATTTGTCAAGAAAATGGTATAGAGCCATTTTAATCGTTGGAATCTTTTGTCAATTTGCTGTGATGTGGACTTTAGAGTATGGGGATTATATCCGTTTTTTAAAAGATAAGGAAATGGCCTCTCATATTTATGAAACTGTCAAAGATGATTTATCTTTACGAGCATTAGTTTTTGTTGGATCTTTGTCTTCTTTTCCTCAAGGTAGTATTGTTCAAGGTGAAGCAATGGGAATTTCTTTTTTTAATCATTATGGGTTAAGTGATCGAGCCTCTACCTTTTTAAAATCTTTGGGTTATGATTTAGTAGAAGACCGTGAATTTATTCCAGAAGCTACTATTTTAATGAAAGATTTTCCAAGTTATCCAGATGCGAATTCAATTTTAATTACAGATTCTCATGTAATTGTAAAATTATCTTAATATATTAAAGGAGGTGTTTGATATGCGTAGAAGAAAGAAAAAAGCTCATTTAAGTTTTACTCAATCTGTTTTAATTTTTTTGATTTTTCTTTTGGTATCTTCTTCTTTTTCCGATGTTTTTTCTTTTGTTCAATCTTTTTTTTCTGTTCCTTCTTATGCTTTAAATGATGTGCCAGCATATAAAGGTCTTAGTTATGTAATTATTAACGATAATGTTCCTTCTTTTGATGAATCTTTATTTACTACTACATCTTTTGAACAATATAGTGATTTAGATTTTTTAGGCCGTTGTGGAGTAGCATTCGCGAATGTTTCTAATGATACGATGCCTAAAGAAGAACGGGGTAGTATAGGAATGATTAAGCCTAGTGGTTGGCATACTGTAAAGTATGATGTCGTGGATGGAAAGTATTTGTATAATCGTTGTCATTTAATTGGCTTTCAATTGACAGGAGAAAATGCTAATGAAAAAAATTTGATTACTTGTACTAGACAAATGAATACTAAAGGAATGTTGGAGTTTGAAAATCAAGTTGCGTCATACGTTAAGAGAACAAAGAATCATGTTTTATACCGAGTTACGCCTATTTTTCATGGAAGTAATTTAATTGCTAGTGGTGTGGAGATGGAAGCTTATTCCATAGAAGATCATGGTGAAGGAGTGCAATTTCATGTCTTTGTTTATAATGTTCAGGATGGTATAGAAATTGATTATCAAACTGGTTCTAGTAAGTTATTGGAGTAGACATTTTTTGACAAACTGTTTACTTTTTTTCTTTGTCAAAATAAGTAAACTTTGTTATTTCTTTATGTTCTAAAAAATGTATGATAAAATAAGGTAGGAAAGAAGTGATTTTTTTGAGAAAAATTATGGATGGGAATACTGCTGCTTCTTCCATCGCTTATTTATTTAGCGAGGTTTGTTCTATTTATCCTATTACTCCATCAAGTACGATGGCAAGTAATATTGATAAAATGAATGGAGAAGACTATTATAATTTGTTTCATGAAAAGGTTCGTTTACTTGAAATGCAATCTGAAGCAGGTGCCGCAGGAGCAATGCATGGTGCCTTATTAACTGGAGCTTTATCTTCCTCTTTTACAGCAAGTCAAGGGTTACTTTTAATGATTCCTAATATGTATAAAATGGCAGGAGAGTGTTTGCCGGGTGTTATTCATGTAGCATCTAGAACTGTTGCTACTCATGCTCTTTCTATTTTTGGAGATCATTCTGATATTTATGCGACACGTCAAACAGGATTTTGCATGCTTTGTAGTAATAATCCTCAAGAGAGTTATCATATGGCTTTGGTAGCTCACTTATCTGCTATAAAAGGTTCTTTACCTTTTCTTCATTTTTTTGATGGTTTTCGAACAAGTCATGAAATAAATTCGGTAGAAATAATTGATGAAAAAGATATTTTGCCTCTTTTTGATAAAGAAGCTTATCAACGGTTTCAAGAAAAATCACTAAATCTTGGTAAAAATATTGAAAGGGGACTGAGTGAGACAGAAGATATTTATTTTCAAAGTTTAGAAGCTCGTGGTGGAATGTACGATGCTATGCCTGATATTGTAAATTTTTATATGGAAAAAGTAAATGAACTTGCTGGTACTTCTTATAAACCATTTTCTTATTATGGAAGTAAAGAGGCAAAACATGTCATTGTTGCTATGGGAAGTGTTTGTGATACTATTAAGTTAGTTGTTCAAAAAGAATGTGAGCTTGGTAATCCTATAGGTCTTTTAGAAGTTCATTTATATCGACCTTTTAGTACAAAGTATTTTGAAAGTGTTTTGCCAAAAACTGTGACAACAATCGCGGTTTTAGATCGAACAAAAGAATCGGGTAGTATAGGAGAACCTCTTTATCTAGATGTTGTTGCAGCCTTACATCACTCTAATATTTTTGTTGTAGGTGGAAGATATGGTATTTCTGGTAAAAATACAACTCCACAAGATATTTATTCTGTTTATCAAATGTTAAAAACTGCTCCACGTCATAATTTTACAATTGGTATTTTAGATGATGTATCATGTACTAGTTTGGATACTACTTCTTATTCTATTGATTTAGGAACTTACGAACTACAAATTTATGGTTATGGTTCCGATGGGATGGTTTCTGCTAGTAAAGATTTGTTACATATTTTAGGTGAAACAAAATATGTTCAAGGATATTTTTCTTATGATTCTAAAAAAAGTGGAGGTGTTACAGTTAGTCATCTAAGAATTGGCGATAAACCTATTCATGCTCCTTATTATCTTACAAATATAGATATGGTAGTTGTTACAAAAATGGAATACTTTCAAAAATATTCTCTTTTAGAACATGTCAAAGAAAATAGTATTTTGCTTGTAAACTCTAAAGATGATATGAAATTTATGGAATTTATTTTGAAAGCAAATTTAGAAATGATAGAGAAAAAGAATATTCAAATTTATTCTATAGATGCGGATGGTATTGCTATAAAACATCATCTTGCTGGTAAAATTAGTAAAATTATGGAAGCTGCTATTTTAAAACTTCTTGGACACGAGGATAAAATTTCTCTTTTAAAAGATGCGATTCGTTCTCAATTTCAAACAAAAGGAGAAGAAATTGTACTTCATAATCAAGAAGCAGTAGAGGAAGTTTCTTTAAAACTAAAAAGAATTTTTGTTACAAATTCAAAACCTTGTGAACTTTCTTTTCAAACTATTTATGAGCAAATGAATGCTCGATTAGGAGATAAGTTATCTGTTTCTAAACTCTTACCGCTTAAAGAAGGAATTTTTCCTGGTGGTTTAGCTATTTTAGAAAAACGAAAATCTTCTTCTTCTGTTCCAAAGTGGAAAAGTGAGAATTGTATTCAATGTGGAATGTGTTCTTTTGTGTGTCCTCATGCAGTAATCCGACCTTTTGTTATAGAAGAAGAACAAGGTATTCCTTTAATAGGAGATTCCAATTATCATTATATGATTTGTGTTTCTGAAGCAGATTGTACAGGTTGTGGATTGTGTGTTAATGTTTGTCCTGGTAAGAATGGTGAGAAAGCTTTATATATGGGAGAATATGATGAAGACAAACAAAGTTTGGCAAATTCTTATTTTAAAAAAGGTTCTGTTTTAAATCCATTTTCTTTATTTACTATTAAAGGAAGTCAATTTGAAACTCCAAAATTTGAATTTTCAGGAGCTTGTGCAGGATGTGGTGAAACTGCTTATATTAAATTGCTTACTCAATTGTTTGGAAATGAAATTTTGATTTGTAATGCTACAGGCTGTTCTTCTATTTATGGTGGAAGTGCTCCAAGTACTCCATATTCATTACCTTGGGCAAATTCTTTATTTGAAGATAATGCTGAATTTTCTTATGGGATGCATCTTTCTTTTCAAAGTAAACGTGAGAGAATAAAACATATTATGCTTGATTGTATGGATAGTGTAGAAAGTGATGTAAAAAAATTATTTCAAGAATTTCTTCAATCATTTGATGATTTTAAAGAAACTTTACGTATTACAAAAGAATTGAAAGAAAAAGAAATTCCAAATGATTTAAAAGAGTTAATGGATTATCTTCCGTCTAGAACTATATGGGCTATTGGTGGAGATGGTTGGGCCTATGATATTGGTTTTAGTGGAATAGATCATGTGTTATCTTCTTTTGAAAATATTAAAATTTTAGTATTGGACACAGAAGTTTATTCGAATACTGGTGGTCAAATGAGTAAATCTAGTCCTCTTGGGGCAGTTGCTGAATTTGCCGACTTTGGAAAAAGAACTTATAAAAAAGATTTTTTCCGAATTGCTATGAGTTATCCAAATTGTTATGTTGCGAGTATTTCTTTGGGAGCAAATATGATGCAAGCAATACGAGTATTTAAAGAAGCTAGCGAGCACAAGGGACCAAGTATTATTTTTGCTTATGCGACTTGTATTGAACAAGGAATTAAAGGCGGAATGGGTTGTAGTTTAGAGGAACAAAAATTAGCTGTTTTATCTGGCTATACTTTATTGATGCGTTATAAACCTGAGGAAGATAAATTGTATTTAGATTCTAAAAAACCAGATTTTTCTAGATATGATGAATTTTTAAATAATGAAGTTCGTTATCGTGCTTTAAAAATAAAAGATTCTCTTTTAGCGGCAGAGTTATTAGAAGAAAATAAAAATCAAGCTATGAAACGTTATCAATATTATGAAAGTTTAGTGAAAGAAGATTAAATTTTTTGTTCTTCTTTTTTTAATGTGCTATAATAGGGCAGGAAAGAAGGTTTTTCTATGAAGTTGTTTAAATTCTTGTTTTTTATTTCACTTTGTTTCTTTTTTATAGGTAATGTGAATGCAGCGAACAACTATAAATCACAAACTTTAAAAGAAGCTTGTAATGAAGAGGGAATTGTTTGTAATTATAATGAATATTCTTATGATAATAGTAAACCTACTATTTATATTTTTAGAAGAACTGGTTGTAGTTTTTGTAAAGATATGATGTCTTATATTTCCTCTATTATTGATGAGTATAAAGGTCAGATAAATGTTGTAACTTATGAAGCTTATACGAATAAAATGAATTTATCATTAGCTCGTCTTGTTGCGAATAGTCTAGGAGAAGAGTTAGAAGGATTTCCATATACAATAATTGGTAGTAAAACCTTTGTTGGATATCAATCTAGTTATAATAAAGAAATAATCTCGGCAATTGAAAATTTAGTTTCTAAAAAAGATGAATTTGATGCTGTATTATATGTATTAAATGAATTATCTACAGATAGTGAACCCAAATCTTCTAAGGGTTATGTATTATCTTTTATTTTCTCTTTAAGTATCGTTTTATTATTATTCTTTGGATATAAATTGAAACAATAAAGTAGGAGTGTATGTTATCAATTATAATTGTGATTGTGGTTGGTCTTTAATTCCTCATCATTTTTGTAATCGTCCTTATTATTTATATTAGTATGCAATCGGTCTTTCTATAGCACTTGAAATTGTAAGAAAATTAAAATCATCTGCTGGCTTTTCTAAGAAATATATTGACTTTTTGTATTGGAAATAGTCAAGATATTTTATCTTCTTTAAAATTGATTTAAATAATGCTGCTTTTTTAGAAAATGCTTTTCATTATTTTGGTAATTTAATTTTTGAATTACATGAACTTCTTACCTAATTTAAAAAAATGTGATATAATATAGTTACAACGTGTAGCTATTCATTGGCATAAAACCAGTTGAATAGCTTTTTTTGTTATACAGATAGGAGGTTTATAATGAAAAGTATTGGTGAGTTTGTAGTTTATCGTAAGGATGTTTGTAAAATTGTAGAAGTGAAGGAAAATTCTTTTAATCATAAAATGTGTTATCGTTTAATTCCAGTGTCTGATGAATCATTAAGTCTAACAATTCCAGTAGATAATGAACATATTCGTTCTTTAATGACGAAAGAAGAGGTATTGGATTTTGTAAAATCTTTTAAAACGATTCCTTTTATTGATGTGGAAGAAAAGCAACTGGAAAATGAATATAAAAAGCTTTTGAATGAAGAAAGTAAGGAAAGCTTAGCTAAAATTATAAAAACTACGTATTTTAGAAATCAAGAACGTTTACTTAATAATAAAAAAATTAGTGATAAAGACAATCGTTATTTTGAAATGGCTGAAAATTATTTATATCATGAAATAGCTGTTGTACTTGAGCTTTCTTTTGAAGAGGCTAAGAAATATGTTGTAGATCATGTTAAATAGATACTGTATCAAAGTCTATATATGTTTATGTAATTTTATTATATTGAAAAAGAGTTTACTTATAAAGGTTATATAATTTTTAGTGTGTGTAACGGAAAACGTTATATGCACTTTTTTCATAATAAAAAGACATATAAGGAAAACCTTGA
>CANSRG010000032.1 GCA_947649355.1 uncultured Mycoplasmatota bacterium
CTGCATATATCATTCTTATTGACCCATCTCCATTAAGTCTTAGAATTCGCCAGTAGTATCCCAAAAACTTCACGTAGTTGTTATTTACAACTCCTCTGTAATAATAACTTGTTCCATAATCATCTGGTGCACTACAAACATATCCTTCCATATTTTCAGTTTTATTTACACTTATAATTCCATCTTCATTTACAGTTGGACATTTTCCACTTGTATCTACACTAGCCATAACCTGACAATTCATACTATCCTCGCCATATTTATTCACACATACTTCATAATCCGTTGGTATATGATCTACATAACTTGAAGTAATCGTGATTTTACTTAACATAGTTTTATTCATATAGGCTTCTTCTGCTGGTGTTTCCTCATCCATCCATAATCTTAAATAAAACGTTTCACTTTCCTTTGGGTTTAAATATCCTGTTTTTAATTTATAAGCTTTATTTGCTTCTGTTAATGTTGTTTTCACACTTTCATTTTGAGTTAATATTTTTATATCATCATTTAAACTTGCTTTTATATAATCTAAGTTTTCTAAACTACTACTCGTCAATACTTCTAAATTGATTTGATAGGTGGCTAATTCATTACAATTATTTGTTATTGTAAATTCATAAGGATTAAAATTACTTCCTTCTTCATCAGTTACAGGAAACACTTCCTCTAATTGGATTGGTGCTTTTTCATTTTGTAATTTCACGTTAAAACAAGCTGTACTCATTTTGTTTGTTTCTGTTTGCTTGAGTGTTAATTGCCAAATTGCATAACTTATTCCTACTACACAAAATATTCCTATTAGTATTCCTACTACTAATAATACTTTTTTCTTTTCTTTCATACACTTCCCAACTTTCTCTAGAGAATTTAATACTAGCTTTAAATAAAACGGCATTTACCACTATTAGTGGTATTATCCTCTTCCATTCTCCTTATCTATTCTACCATAACCCCTCCCCTTTGAGTCAAGTCCCTACTTGGGATAATTTTAAATTCGTAACCAAATTAAATAATATAAAAACTTGATAAATTTTGGAACTCTTGATGTTTTTTAAATAATAACAAAAAAAGACAAACTTGGATAATCTTCATTATCCAAAAAATTGTCTTTAACCTTAATTCGATAAACAATTCTTACTTTAAAAAAGTGAACTCCTATTTGTGTGAAATTCATAACTTATATTTCATGTTATCTTTTCTTTAATTATCTTTACATAAAGGTATACATTAAACTATACACCAAGCTTAATCCCTTTTTTCTTTAATATTAGTTTTCGAATAAAATCAACTGGAATAACAGTAAACGCGAGAAGAATTACAAAAAATAATTCAAACGGAGTAAGTCCAAAAGTTCTAAAAACACTTCCCCCTTTATAAATTAAAATCATTTGAACAGAAGCAATAAATAATATAGTAATGACAAACACAATATTCTCTTTTAAATGAGCAAGTAAATTAAGACGATGTGTTCTAGCATTAAATGCATTTCCAATTCCTATAAAAATAAACAAAGCAAAATAAGCAGTCATTAAATATTTAAAATCGTCTCCACTTCGTATTAAAGTACGAATCCAAGAAGATTTCAAAAAGAATAGACAAAGAAGTGCTGAATAAAGTCCCGTAAAAACAATTTCAGAATACATATATTTATTCATAATTGGTTCATTTTTATCTTTTGGCTTTTCTAACATAGTTTCTTTTAAAGCTGGTTCATAAGAAAATGCAAGACCCGCGAATGTATCCATAATCATGTTAATCCATAACATCTGAATAATTGTAATTGGTGTATTTACACCTACAAAAGGACCAACTATTGATAAAAATAAAGCACAAAAATTACAAGTTAATTGATAAATAATAAACTTTCGAATACTTTTAAAAATAGTACGTCCATACAAAATAGCTTCGCTAATTGATAAAATATTATCATCTAAAATAACAATATCACTAGCTTCTTTAGCAACTTCTGTCCCACTTCCCATTGCAAAACCAACATTTGCTTTTTTTAATGCTGGGGCATCATTTACCCCATCTCCAGTCATTCCTACAATCAAATCTTTCGATTCTGCTATCCGAACTAATTTACTTTTATCTTGAGGTAAGGCTCTTGCAATTACTTTAATTCTTGGTAATAAATTTTCTAATTCATAATCAGAAAAATGATTTAATTCTTCACTTGTTAAAACAATATCATCAAGTGCAGTTAAAATACCTACTTCTTTAGCAATAGATGTTGCCGTTTCCTTTGCATCACCTGTAATCATAACAACTTGAATTCCAGCATTTTGAATTAAAGAAACTCCTTCCTTTGCTTCCTCACGTAAATCATCTTTAATAGCTACAAGACCTACAAAAGTAAGAGAATCCAAATTTTCTCCATGACTAAATGCAAGAGTCAAAACTCTACAACCATGTGTCGTAAGTTGTGAAATTTCTGCTTCAATATGTTTCTTATTTAAAAATGGCTTTTCTTCCCCTGAAGAAAGTAACATTCTACTACATTTAGGTAACAATTTTTCACTAGCGCCCTTTACATAAGTATATAAAACACCTTGATCTTTCACCGTGACACTAGAATATTTATTTTTACTATCAAAAGGAACAGAATGAGTAGTATTTTTTTCACAATCAAGCATTGTTAAAAATTTCAGTAAAGCGCGATCTGTAGAATTTCCACCAATGACCTTCCCTTCACTAAACATACTACCATTATTCCATTGTAAACTTTTTTGTAAACAAGAATAATATTTAGGAAATCTTACAACATCTTTTTCTTTTTTAAAATGTTTTAATTCTCCATTTATAATATCAATTACTTCTAATTGACCTTTTGTAAGTGTCCCTGTTTTATCAGTAAACAAAATATTTAAAGAACCAGTTGTTTCAATTCCCACTAGTTTTCGGACTAAAACATTACTTTTGAGCATTCTTTTCATATTACTAGATAATACAAGAGTAATCATCATCGGAAGTCCCTCAGGAACTGCTACAACTATAATTGTAACAGAAAGTGTAAGAGCATATATAAGATGGTCTGCCATTAAAGAAACATTTGATAAAGTATCCATAATTAAATTAACATCAAAATGATTTTCTAAAACAATAACAGAAAAAAGATAAGAAAAAGTAACTAAAAAAGCCCCGATATAACCAATTTTACTTATCGTTTTTGCAAGTCCACGAAGACGAAGTTTTAAAGGACTCATTGGTTCTTCTTCCTGTACTTCTTTTGCTAAAGAACCATATACTGTTTGATCTCCTACACGAGTTACCTTCATAATGCCTCTTCCTTCATAAACAACAGAACCCCTTAGAAGCTCGTTTTCTTTTAAATTAGGAGTTTTTTTTCGTTCTCTAGATTCCCCATTTAACTTAGATTCATCCACACTAAGTGCTCCATCAATTAAAATACCATCTGCACAAACAGCATCTCCACTAGCTAGCAAAACAATATCATCTACTACGATATCTTCTAATTTAACTTCCACTACTTTACCATTTCTTTTTACTTTGACAAAAATACTATCTGACTCTTCTTGTAACTTTTTAAAAGCTTCTTCACTTCCATATTCACTAATGGTTGATATAAAAGAAGCAAGAAAAATAGCAATTAAAATTCCTAATGTTTCAAACCAATCAAAATCTCGAAATAAAAAGACCACTTTAATAGCAAGTGCAGTAAGTAAAATCTTTATAATAGGATCTCCCAAGGATTCTAATAAAAGTCGAAAGAATCCTTTCTTTTTTATTTCTGTAATAGTATTCGCGCCATATTTTTTTCGATTTACTTCTACTTCTACATCCTTTAGTCCGAATATATCCATTAGTAGTATCACCTATAAAAATATATGAAAAAAAAAGTTCAATAGAACTCTTTTCGTTTAAGAAGAAAAAAGAAACCCAAAATAGGAAGAAAAAAAACGATAGATTTATTTTTTTTAGTATTAGGAACTTCATAAGTTAAAACATCAAAAGGTGCAGTACGAAAGGTAATAACTACATCACTAGAAGGCATTAAAAAAGAATTATTAAAAAGAGAAATATAGTTTCCTTTCAAATCTGTTACAACAATATCTTCTAAAATAACGGATTCATTTAAAACATAAGAAAAAGAAACTTCTTCTCCTTCATAAGAAGAAGGAGGAGCAAAAACAAATACATTAGAAGTAGGATTTACAAAAATAGTATGTTTTTTCTTTTCTTTTAAAGTCAACTCATAAGAAATAAAAACATTTTCATGAGGCATCAAAAATGAAGAATCAAAACAATCAATTTCTTTTCCACTCGCAGTATAAATATGAAAAGAAGACAAATGATAAGAAGAGGAAATTTGATACTTAATATCTACTTTTGTATTAGGTTTAGAATAAGATAACATATCAAATTGGATATTAGAAGAAGAAGGAACAAAAATAGAATAAGAAATCGGTTCTTTCTTCTTTACTTTAAGTTCTAAAATAACAGGCTCATTTGGCATAAGAAATGTCTTGTTTTGAATTTCTATTTCTTGATTTTTCAATGTATAAACTTTTAAAGATGTAATTTCATAATCTGAATCAATAATATAAGAAAAAGAAACTTTCTCTTGAAATTCTGCTTGTTTTTTTATATTTATCTTTTCAGTAGAATTTACAAAAATATCAAATATTTCACTTTCTTTTAAAGAAACAGAATAAAAGAAAATAACAGGCTCTTTGGGCATTACAAAAGAAAAATCAGTAACTAAAACCTTTTCTCCGTGTATTGTATAAATTTCTAAATAATCAAGTGTATAGCAAGGTTCTAACTGATAGCTAAAGGTTACAGTTTCTAAATATTCTTTATAATGGGGAACATCAAAATGAATTCCTTCTTTAAAAGGAACCTCTATAGAAGGCTTAAAATGTCCTAAAAAAGTTATAATTACATCTTCATCAGGCATGACAAAAAAATTATCTTTAAAAGAAATCTCTTTCCCATTTAAAAACATTTTATCAAGAACATAACCATCTTCTAACTGAAGTTGAAATTCTACTTTATCTTCTAAAAAAAATTCTGTATCTAAAAGAACAAGAGAAACCCCTTTTTCTGAAGAAACATGTACCGAATGTTTTTGTTTTTCTAAAGGATTTACTTTTAAAACTATTTCACTATTCAAAATTTTTTGCTTAGAAAGTTCTATAATGTCTGTCTTTCCATCAGAAAAATATTTCACTTGTTCTTCAAAATAATCAGAGTCAATTTGAAAATGAAAAGTACCAGATTTATTAGGAGTAATTTGAAATTCATTTCCATTTTGCACAACAGAAAAAGAATTATCTAAAGGTGTAATAGTATAAGAGTGAGAAAAAAATGGTAAATAAGAAATGGTAATTGGTTTATCAATAGTTGTCTCATAAAAATATCTTTCAGGAACTTTTACTTCGTCTTCTTTTTTCTTTAAAAGTTCTCGGTAATCTTTTACAAACCCAACATCAAAAGTAAATGAAAAAGGAATACCTACATGCCTTTGCCAAACTTCCCAAATAAGAATTTGTGTCCCAATCAAATGACGATAATCAAGATCTACGTAACGTTTTCCCTCAGTTACTACAGCGATAATATTTTTAATTTCTAAAATTTCTTCCTCACTTAAAGAAATATTAGAAACAGAATCAAAAAGAAATGAATCCTCCGCATCTGTTTCATATTGAATACGAAAAACAGGTAACTTTGTATCTTCATCTTCAAACATCAACACTTCAAGATGTTTATCGAAAACATCCATATAAAACCCAGTACGATGTTTGTTTAAAGCGGCATTTGTAGTATTCATTCCAAGAAAAAACAAACAAAAACTAACAATTAAAATATATTTTTTCATAAAAATCTCCTTTAACAGGAGCTATGTCTTTTAAGCAATTACTACTATATAGAGGAAAGAAGAAAATGTAAAGAAAAAAGATTGTCAAAAAAAAATACTAGTGTAAAAACTAGTATTAAATATGATAGATTTTATTTTTCTTTGTGAACATGTATAATCCACTAGCAACCAAAACTCCACCAATAATTACTGCATATGGAAGAAATGAACCAGTTTGAGGATTATCTGTAGTAGTACATTGTTTTTCATATTCTTCTTTAGTACAAACTACACCATTTGCACAATAATAATTGTCTCCATCTTTTTTACATTTAGGAGCTTCAGGCTCTGGTGTACTACTTGTAGGAGCTAAAATAATTCTACAATTTTCATTTGTTGGCACATTACTTGCAACAGATAAATTGATAGTAGCTACTAAATGAGTACCAACACCAAGACCACCACTATTGTGTTTTAAATTGATATGGATAAGACCATCATCTTCTTCTTTGATGATTCCAGTCCAACCAGATACACGAGCAAAATTTTTATATTTAAAATTAGAGTTTTCTAATTTTAAAGTAGCATTATACTCAGTAACTGTACCACTATCAACTTTAACACCGATGTAAATCTTAGTATTTTCTCCTTGATTTTTAATGGTAACTGGATTTCCATCTAAAGTTGTTTGAGTCATAGCTTCATCTGCAGAACCAAAAATCTGACCAGATGCAGCACTCGCATTCATTGGAGCAAGTATCATACAAAATACAAGTAAAATACTCAAAAATAGATTTCCTTTTTTCATAATATAAACCTCTTTTCTTTTTTTATTATGGCATTATTATATCACAAAAATACAATATTTCTACAATTTTTGCACTTTTTTACAATAATTTACGAAAAGTATTACATTATGATAAATTTTTAGCAATTTTAATATATCATTCTACTTATATGTAGAATTCAAATAGATTTTTTAATTAACAAAATGATAGAAACTTTTCAAGTACTTGTCAAAAAGCCCTTTGTGTGTTATTATGAATATGTCAAGAAAATTTGAATAAAATAAAAAAGGAACATTCAATATGCCAGTGTTGAGTGTTGCCATTTAAATGGTCCCCACCTAAATCATTGGATGAGTTAGGTGGATTTCTTTTATATTAAAGTTACAAATAACAATAATAGTAAAAGGAAGATAATAATTACTAAAGCCAAGATTAAAAAATCTTTCTTGTTCATTGTATCGCCTCCCTTCTTTATGAAGTTTAGCTCCACCCAACTTATTAAATATTCCTAAAATAATTATATTAAACATTATTTTTTAGAACAACCGATATATATAAGATTATATCAATTAAAAAAACGAACTTGTATATTGACCATATAGTTATTAAAGAAAATGATTATAAATTTATCAAAATGAACTATAGTAATGGACAATTAAGAATATAAACAAATCTAAATAGCATACTTGTAATCTAATTTTTTCAAATCCTATAAATTGTAGATTATTAAATTTATCTAGTTCAAATTAGTTTTTGCAATGCAAGAGAACAAATATTGCAAATTGATTGTTTTTTTCATAATATAAACCTTTTTTATTATCGTATTCTTATAACACCAAAATACAATATTTCTACAATTTTTGCACTTTTTTACAATAATTTACGAAAAATATGGTATTATAATGTGTAGAATAGATTTGGTGGTGAAAAAGTGAAAAAAATAGTCATATTACTTCAAAATGATGCATTATATTTTACTTATAAGCAAAACCACACAATTAGAGAAGATTTAATGAATACGAATATTATTTCCGATTCAGAATTAGTTTTTAGTGATGATTATATAAAAGAAAATAAAAAATTATTTATTCCTTTTATAGAAGAACTATGTGAAATGAATACGATTGATACTTTTGTTTTTCAGAATAACAATCTAGCCATTTTCTTAACAACATTTCTAACAAACTGTAAAATAAGAAAAATTAGAATAAAAAAACAAGAAAATCTCCGTTATGAATTATGCGAAAAATTATTAGATTTAAAATATTTAAAAGAAATAGATTGTTATGGAATTCAAAATTTTATGTTAGAATTACTGGATAAAAACCATATAAGAGTTACTACTCATAGTGAGATTTTCTACATCTCCCCTTTCATGTTACAAAATGAATTAACAGATTATTCTAAAATGTTTTACAAGAAAAAAATAAAAATTTATAAAAGTTTTACAGAAGAAGATAAAATAGATTTTCAATCTTTTATAAAAATAAATAAATATTTAAGAGTTATAACATTAGAACAACTTTTAAGAGCTGATTTAGAATTTTTACTAGAAACATTAAAACTTTATCGAATGAAAAATATATATATTGAAATAATGGCTAATATCACCAACCAAGAAGATTTTTTATATTTGAAAAATTTAAATAAAATGTATAAAAAACATAAATTAGAAATTGGACTTGTTTATTCAGAAGAATATATTGAAGAAAATTTAATGAAACAAGTAGCAATTAACACGATTCGTTTATGTTCTTTAGTACTTGTCTTATTTTTAATAGGAGTAGTAGGTCTTGTTGCGATTGAAAATTATTCTTCCTTAAAAGAAGTAAGTACTATAAAAGAAAAAATAAAAAATACCATAGACAATACAGAAGAAATAGAACTCCCTGAAGACAAAAAAGACGATGAACTCATCATAAAAAATAAGTACATCGCTTCTTTATTAAGTATCAATCAAGATATTGTAGGATATTTAAAAGTAAATAATACAAATATAGATTATCCAGTTGTTTTAAGTAACGACAACATGTATTATTTAAAACATAATTTATATAAAGAAGAAGATAAAAATGGTTGGATTTATATGGATTTTAGAAACTCTGATAAATTCTTAAATGATAATACCATAATATATGGCCACAATATGTATTATAGTGGTATTATGTTTGGTACCCTCCATCGCGTTTTAAATTCTTCTTGGTATAATAACGAAGAAAATTTAAAAATTGTTTTTGACACAATGTATGAAAGTATGACATGGCAAATTTATTCAATTTATACAATTCCAAAAACTTCTGATTACTTAAAAGTTAGCTTTGATGAGGAAGAAGAAAAAGAAAAATACATTTCTATGACCAAAAATAGAAGTATCAAAAATTTTAATATTGAAGTGTCTAAAGAAGATAAACTTCTTACATTGTCTACATGTACAGGAGAAAATGACCGTCTAGTAGTTCATGCAAAACTTATAAAGAATACGGCTCCATTAGAATAAGATTTTTTTGGTAGCGTTCTTCATGTGGATTTAATTCTATTGCTTTCTTTAAATAAATAATCGCTTCTTTATAATGAGCAGAATAAAAAGCAGCCAACGAAAATAAATCATAAAAAGCATCATTCCAAGCAAATTCTTCATTGATGTAGGATTTGCTTTTTTCTTGTATAAGATTTGCTTGTTCTAACAAGTTATATGCTTCTTCATATTGTTTTAAAGAAAATTTAAAACTAGCACATTCTACATATCCTTCTCTTAAATAAGGGGCTTCTTCAATTGCCCTTTTAAACCACAATTCTGCTTCTTCAAAAAATTCTTTTGCTTGATAAGCACGTCCTAAAAAACGCATAGAAGCACATCTTTCATCTTTCCAAGTCGCATTTTTACAAGAAAGATGTTTATGTAAAGTTAAAATACATTCGTCCCATTTTTGATAAAACATATATTCTCTACCTAAATAATGTAAATTGCGATCATTATCGGGTTCTTCTAAAACACTAATTTCAAGTAAAGGCAAATAAGTTCCTCTAGATTTAGAAACGTCAGGATAATGATTTAATAAAATTGGGACATCCACAATCGTTTCTTTCTCATTCGTCACTAATATTTCATGTACAGGATGTTTCCAATGATAATGTGTTCGATCATGAATTTTATCAATCCAAAAACTAACTAAAGGAGTATCATTTTCATCCAATTTCCAATTATAGTTGTAACGAACTCTAGTGGGATTATGAGAAATCCAAACAGACTCTAAAGTCTCTCTCCACCCTGGTAAAAACACTTCATCTAAATCAGTACAAACACAAATGTCAGTATCTAAGGGTACAAGTGCCAATGATTCGTTACGAGCAGTATCAAATCGCCAAGGAACAATCACCTTTTCATGGACTTCTACTCCTTTTTCTTTTAACTTACGAACAGTCCCATCTACAGAACCAGTATCTAAAACAATAATTTTATCTGCTTCCTTCATAGAGTCAACCCATCGCTCTACAAATTTTTCTTCATTTTTACAAATAGCATACACTACCACTTTTAATTTTTTCATAAAGTACCTCCAGTATATTATATGCAAAAAAAAGCTTGGTGTTCCAAGCTTAACTATTTAAAATGGTACAAGTCCCGCCATTTTCATTATGATAAGATTCAATTTCAAATTCACTAGTTGGAAATGGAGATAAACTAAATTCATTAGAAATATCATCATCTTTTAGAAAACGATTGATTCGGATACTAAAAGTCTCAATATTTTTAAATACCCTTCCTTTTACTCCATCAAATTCATTCGGTAAAATTGTATCAGCGGCAGTTAAAAATTCTTCTTCACTAGAGAATTGATAAATAACATTTTTTTCAATATTATAATATTCTCCACTTGCACTAATTCCATATTTGTATTGTGTTGTAACAGTTGCATTTTCAAATTGATTTGTAATACCTACTTCTTCACAAGATAAATAATATTGAGGTGCATTATTAGAAACTACTAAAATACCTGTTGCAGTAGACTCATTTCCATGAGCATCTGTAACGATGATATCAACTTCAAACTCTCCTTCTTCATTTGTTTCAACTGGAGCTCTAAATTCAGAAGTACAAGTAGAAGCATCGACAATTTCAGCAATAAAATCTTCTACTTTAACCATTGTATTTGGAGTAACAATCAAATCTTTTAAAATAACTTCAGGAGCTTGAGTATCTTTTACATAAATCTTATTATCTGCAGATACTTTATTTCCACAAGTAACAGTATAAGTATAAGTTCCTGCTTTATTAGAATCTAAATTAGTATCTACTTTACAATTTGTTGCATTCATACCTGTTACTTTTGCAAAAACACTTGCGTCTAATAAAACTTCTGCTCCTAATTCCACTTCAGACAAAACTGGTGTAATAGTAACTTGAGGAGCCTTCTTCTTACTTGCAAACAAGAAATAATAAACACCAAACCCAACAGCTAAAATTAACACTACAATCAAAGCGATTAAAATTGGTTTACTAATTTTTTGTTTTTTATTTTCATTGTTTGTAGGTGGCAACGGTGGAGCTGGAACTCCTCCCATAAACCCCATTTGGTTTGTAGGTGGCACCATCGTATTGTTATTTGGTGGTGCAACAGGTGGCACAGCACCAAAATTATTCATGTTTGTTGTTCCTGAATTTAAAACAGTTTGATCATTTAAAGGTGCTCCCATTAAAGGCTCTGCAACATTTGGCATAGGATTATTAACTGGTGTTGGAGCAACAATCCCTTCTGGATTTAATTGTAATCCCTCCATTGGTTGAGGAACTGGATTCGGCACAACATTATTAACAGGTTGCTCGAATGTATTAGGAATAGTTTCAATAGTTGAAACTGGTTGAGGCATAGAACCTACCATATTCCCCATATTTTGAGGTACTCCAGGTGTTAACCCTTGTCCTACCATAGGTTCAGGAGGAACAGGAACCACATTTGGAACCCCCATATTCATATTTTGATTTTCATTATTATTGTTCATAATTTCTACCCTCTTTACTCTTAAATATAATATCATTATACTAATATTTTAAAAAAAGAGCAAGAAATTTTAGTTATCTTTTTATTTTCATAAAAAAAGAGACTAAAGTCTCTAAACATTTTTAATTTTATAAATATAATTATTTACTTTCTCTGCCCAAGTTTTACTTTCCGCATAACGAGTATTGATTTGCTCTGGAGTAACTAATCCTCTCGAAATATAATTCTTCGATAAATTAGAAATCATTGCTTCTATTCCAGCATCTAAACTAGAAAAAACCGCATAACTCCCTCCATTACATCCACCCTTACCTTTCATTCCACCTACATTGTTACAGTTACGCACTAAAGAACTACAATTCCAAGTACAACCTGTTTCAAGTAAACTAATGGCTACAACAAGGTAAGGATCTACTCCATACATCGTAGCATACTTAGCAAAAGAATATCCATAACCACTTAAATTACTATTTAAACTTTTATCAAGTTTTGTAGCAAGTTCTTGTAAAGTCATCCCTTCAAAAACAATTTGTGGAGAAGATGCTTTTAAACTAGCTATTTCAATCTCTTGTTTCATACTTTCTGTATCTAACTCTTTGATGTTATTTTTTTGATTTTTAAGCATAATCGATTCAATCATTGAATTACAAGAAGTAGTAATCGCACTATCAAACGATAATATCGTGATTTTCTCTAATCGACTCGTTAAAAATTCTATACAACTAATTACGATTAAAGCTATACATACGGCCTTAACCGAGGGTAATTTTTTCATTTCTAAACCATCCTTCTTTTTCCGGAAAGCAAAATTATTATACAATAGCTTAGATTACTTTGTCAAATTTTTTTGCCAAAAAAAGCAAACTAAAGTATGTTTTTGCCTTTTGGATTCCTACATTTTCTTAGAAAAAAAACTTTTAAATTTATCATCCAAAAAACAAAAAAGTAATAATAAATGCTGCTACGATACCCACAAAATCAGCAAAAAGACCAGCAGATAAAGCATGCTTAGTTTTTGTAACTTTAATAGAACTAAAATACAAAGCTAAAACATAAATGGTCGTATCAGTACACCCTTGTAAATTAGAAGCAAGTCGTCCCACAAAAGAATCAGGACCATAAAGTTCAAAAATATTACTCATGATAGCTAAAGATGCAGTCCCAGATATCGGTCTTACCATCGCCATAGGTAAAATACTATTAGGAATTCCTACTGCTTCTAAAAAAGGGGTAAAATAGGAAAATACAAAATCTAAAAAATGCGAATTTAAAAAAATATTAGTTGCAAAAACCATTGCAATTACCGCAGGAGCAATCTTAAAAGTAGTAACTAATCCATCTTTAGCCCCGACTAAAAAAGATTCATAAATATTTACTTTTTGTTTAAATGCATAAAGAATAATCCCAAGTACAAAAATTGGTACCAAAAAATTAGCCATGTTTTTTTCTCCTTTTAAAATAATCATAAATTAACCCAGAAACATTAGAGCACAAAGTAGCCAAAATACTAGTAATAATAATTTCTGAAGGATTGGCACTCCCATGCATCAAACGAAGAGCAATTACTGTCGTAGGCACAATGGTAACTCCACCAGTATTTAAAACCAAAAAAGTAATCATAGCCTCAGTAGCTGTATCTTTACAAGGATTATCTTCTTGCAAACATTCCATGGCTTTTAACCCAAAAGGAGTCGCAGCACTTCCAAGTCCTAAAGCATTAGCACAAATATTTGAGGCAATGTACCCTAGTGCAGGATGATTTTTAGGTAAGCTAGGAAATAATTTACATAAAAAAGGACGAACAAGATTAGAAAATAATTCTAAAATTTTTGAATCTTCAGCGACTTGCATAATCCCTGTCCATAAAACTAGTAAAGGTAACATTTCACTAAGCAATTTTAAACCATCTGCCCCACCTTTTAATATTTCATTATTAAGTGCTTCTACATTTCCGGTGAAAATAGTAAAAAAACTACCAACAATAACAAAAAATACCCAAATATATGTTACCATCCGAATAACCACCCCAAAAATCTACGAAAAAAACCTTTTTTCTCTACTTCTTCTTTTTCTAATTTTTGATAAACTTTTTCACTTCCAAGTAAATGTCCCTTTAAATATACTTCTACAACACCAACTTCTTCACTAGAACGTGATTGAATAAGATATTTTATTTCGATATCTTTCTTTTCTTCTTTTTTTAATAAAGCATAAAAATTATTTTTAATATAATATTTCTCTGGATTTTCAGATTCAATCACTAAATTGTCTTTATCTAAAAGCAAAACTCTTTCATAATTTTGAAAAACAGATTCACATAAATCTTTATGATCTTGAAAATCATTACCATCATTTAAAGTTACCACGATACATGTTTTATCATCTTTAGAAGAAGCTGTTACAAGCGTTCGACGAGCCTTCTCAGTAAATCCAGTTTTACCACCAAGTTGATACTCATAAGTTTTTAAAAGTTTATTTTTATTTTGCCAAACATAAGTCTTACCAGTAGTTTTAGCTGTATAACTCTTCGTTTTAATAATCTCTTTAAAAGTAGAATTACGAAGAGCGTAACGCATTAAAATCGCCATATCAAGAGCTGTAGAAGTATTTGCTCTACCATCATCTTCCTCAAGACCATGATTATTCACAAAAGTAGTATGACTCATACCAAGATCATAAGCTTTCTGATTCATCAAAGTAACAAAGTTTTCCATATTAGAAGAAATATGATATGCAATCTCAATCGCCGCATCATTTCCGCTTCGAAGCATAAGACCATAAAGTAAATCTCTCAATGTAATCTCTTCCCCAACACTAATATAAATGGCACTACCATAAGCCTTTAAAACTTCATCAGAAACTTTACGAACACTTTCTAAATCCCCATTCTCTAAAGCAATAATAGCTGTCATAATTTTAGTAGTACTAGCAATCAATTTTTCCTTTTCTAAATTAGAACCTGCCAAAATACGGCCCGAATCATAATCCATTACAGAATAAGCTTCTGCAGATACTGCATTTACCTTAAGGGGAAAAAACAAAAGAAGTAACAAAAGTAATATTTTCATGTTATCACCTAAAAAAGAATATGAAAAAAGAGAGACTTTTAGTCCTCTAAAGAATAATCATAAAGTCCATGAATTTTTTCAATTACTTTGTAATCGGGACGTTCTAACACCCATTCTTTATCTTGTAAAGTAACCGAAAACAAAAGTGTATAGTGAATACGTCTTTGTTCTTTTTTCATATATTCAAGTTGTAAATTTACATATTTTTCTTTCAAAAAAGTTCCATCTTCCAAATAATACTTTTCTCTTTCTTTATCTTTTTCTTCTTTTGCAAGTTCTTTACTATGTTGATAATCATAAACAGTTATCAAAACCTGAATAGTTGCTTTATTTCCATGATAAGTTTCTGATTCAATTTCATATTCTAAATCAACATATTGACGTTTCATAATCAGTTCATAAAGTTCACTTTGTTCTTTTAATAAATCTTCTTGTCTTAAAAGTTCATGAATAGAACTTGACACTTCCTTGTCGTGGTTACGATACTTATCTAAATATTCCTTTACAGGATCACTTGCATGATTATTCGTACAACCACATAGACAAAAAAGACAAAGAAAAACAAAAAGAAGTTTTTTCATAGACGCTCCTTATAAGACATTTTAATAAGCTCAGCAATATCATGAATCTTTAAAGTATATTCCTTTTGTAATTCTAATTTCATATCTTCTATCATTTTAGATAAATCAGATTCAAATTTTCCAAACCATTCATAATAAAGATAAGAACATTTTTTGATATTCTTTGTTTCTTCCAAAGTATTTAATTCTACTAAAAGAAAATGCTTTTCACTAGAACCTTGTCTTAATTCTTTTAAAGAGGAAATTTTATTCATACTTTGATAATTTACACTACACTCTTTCAAAGAAAAAGCTACTTCATTACAATTATTTTCATCTTCTATAAGTAATTTACTTCTTGTAATAACAGTTCCATCTGAAGAAACTTCAAATAAAATACTATTTTTAGTACTAGAAAACAAAATGCAATTCAAATGCTCTTTTTGATTTTTTACAAATGTTTTATCCAAATATTTTTGAACCCATTCTTCATCAAAAGAAATTTGATATCCCATAAAATTTTTCATATCTTGTTCAGAAACTCTTACAAAAGGAACCTTTTTAATAGGGACAATATTATCCGTTTGCTCCCATTCATAAAATTCCCATAAACATACATCTAAATTAGCTAACACATCATAATAGTAGTGCATAACCTCATTTTCCTTTCTTTTTTAATGAAAAAAACACAAAGAGAATGCCCAGAAAAAACAATAAACATTCAAACCTACTACTAATAAAATAAACATATTTTGGCATATTATACCCAAAAGAAAAAAAATTTAAATACAAAATAGCAAAAAAAACACTAATAGAAAGTAAAATAATTCCAAATACTAAAAAGAAAATTTTCTTCATTTTAAAATACTCCTATAATATTCTATTTCTTATTTTAAGATTTTAGTATATAATGTTATATGGTGATTGTATGGAAATTATAAAATATATTCTCTTAGGTATTATTCAAGGATTTACAGAACCCTTACCCATTTCAAGCAGTGGACATTTAGTTTTATTTAAAAATATTTTTAATACAAACATGCTAACAGATGTCAATTTTGAAATTGTTGTTAATTTTGGATCATTTTTAGCAATTTTACTAATATTTTGGAAAGACATTATAAATTTAATAAAAGCATTTTTTGGATTTATATTTGATAAGAAAAAAAGAAATATTTATCAAAAAGATTTCAAATATTGTATGTTAATTATAGTAGGAAGTATACCAGTTGGAATAACAGGAGTACTTCTAAAAGATAAAATTGATGCACTCTCTGGAAATATGCTTGTACTAGGTCTTGCCTTTTTGGTAACTTCCATTTTATTATTTTTAGTAAAAAATACTAAAGGAAAAAAAGAAGATTATGATATAACTTACAAAGACGCGATAATCATTGGTATTTTACAAATGGTAGCACTAACACCAGGAATTAGTCGAAGTGGAACCGTATTAGTAGGTTGCCTACTATGTGGTATTGGAAGAAAAGCATCACTAAAATATACATTTATGTTATACTTTCCAGTAAGTGTAGCTAGCATGGGACTTGGACTACTAGACATGATACAAGATGGAAATTTAACAAATCTATTACTACCCTATTGCTTAGGATTACTAGCAGCTGGTGTTGTCACTTATTTTTCTTACAAATGGTTATCAAATTTAGTTCAAAAAGGAAAACTTTGGAAATTTTCCATTTACTGTTTTTGTTTAGCAATCTTTGTATTATTTTACTTTAGAGGATAAAAAAAGTACAAATAAAATGTACTATAAACTGTTGATTAAAAGTCAGCAGTTTTTTAATATAAAAAAAGATACCTAAAAAGATATCTATAAAACACCATTCCATGATTCATGGGTTGGTTTATTTGCAGAGCATCCACCAAACATATTTTCTATACTTGTATCAGTTACATAAACAATCTCCATAAATAATAGTATTTAAAGCCCTACATCCATAAAACAGCATGTAAAATCCTTCCCTATTACTACCTTTCACATTTCTTGTATCAAAATTGCTTAAATCAAGACTTGTGATATTATTACAGCCTGAAAACATGCCTTTTATGGCTGTTACAGAAGATGTATTAAAATTACTTGTATCTAAGGAATTCAAACTACTACAACCTACAAACATATAACTCATGTCAGTTACATTACTGGTATTAAAATTACTTATATCTAATATGGTTAAACTACTACAGTATGAAAACATCCAATTCATATTGGTTACTTTTTCTGTATTAAAATTACTTATATCTAATGTCGTTAAACTACTACATTCATAAAACATACTACCCATACTTGTTACATTTGGCGTGCTAAAATTACTCAAGTCTAATGAAGTTAAATTGCCACATTCTTTAAACATAGCACTCATATTAGTTACATTACTGGTATTAAAATTACTTAAATCAATAGTATTTAAATTACTACACCCTTGAAACATATAACTCATATTTTCTACATTACTTGTATTAAAAGTACTCAAATTTAATGAAGTTAAATTACTACATCCATAAAACATAGAATTCATAGTTCTTACTTTACTTGTATCTAAATATCTCATACCTTCAATAGACTCTAATTTTTTAAAATTAGAAAATAAATAAAATCCATCTTGCAAATATAATTTTTCATTACTTTGTAAATAAGCTGTATATGTGGTTTCATCTGACTCATTTGCTTTTTTGTTTTCTACTACATAACTCATTACACTTTTATCTTGTGTACTTGATTCATCAAAACTTCCAATTGCACCTTCAATTGGCTTTAGTTCATCTT
>CANSRG010000033.1 GCA_947649355.1 uncultured Mycoplasmatota bacterium
TTAGCTATCTTATTGCATTTATTTGTCAATATTATTTTTTATGCGATTGCCTTAATTTTTAACTCATATTATTTATGTTTCACTTTATACATGATATAATTTTATCAATGAATGAAAGGAATAGTAAAAAAATTATGCAAGTTAATATAAATGGTGAAGAATACAAGTTTTATTCTGTTTACTATTCAATAGGAAATGGTCGATTTAACATAGATAAATCAATAGAAGATATAAAGTGGATAATCAATCATGAACTTATGGAGAATAACGAAAAAAAGACTTATGAAACTAATAATGAGGAGATATAGAAAATGAGTGAAATATTAAAAGTTTTGTTACCCTTAATTTGTTTAACTGGAATTATATATATAATTTTTCTGAAACAAAAATATAAAAATAATTCCTCTTCCACAAAAGAAGATATCATAAAATACTTTAAAGATAATTCTATTACGAACTTAGAAAATGGCATTAAAATAAAGAATTTACCAAAAGAAATTGCAAAAAACTCTTATTTATTATTGATGGTGCAAGATAAAACTTTAGTTTTTGAAAAAGGAAAATATTATTTAAACAGTAAAAATTAAATATAGGAGGAATGAATTATGGCAAGAATAATAAAAAACAAAGAATTAGTAAATACAAGATTAGCAACTAACTATGGAGGTTGGATGTATTGTGATAAATGCAATGAAAATATAGGTTATTTATGTTATTCTACTTATGATGAATTAACCTTACAATATCAATGTCATTGTGGAAGTAAAGGTTTAGCAAAACTAAATTTTATTGATAGTAATATAGTAGATAATTGTAATGATGAGCTAATTATTATAAAAAATCGATTATGTTGTCCGAATGATAATGAGCCTTTAATTACTATTTTAGAAAACAAAGTGTCTAATTATGAATTAAGTATTACTTGTAAATCATGTAATAAATCTTATAGAAAAAAGATGGAATAAAAGTTTTTTTAAATATATTTACTTTAAAAAGAAAAGATGTTAGTTTTTTCTTTTTTTTTGTTTAAATTTTTTGTCGAACAATTTTTTTATAAAAAAAAAGGAAATTGATAGGTTTATCGGTAATATATTTGTAGGAGTTGATTTTATGAAAAAAATTTTATATCTATTGTTATTTATTTTTGTCAGTATTATGAATGTTTCCGCAAGTGACATTAGTGATCAATTTTATTCCACTTTTATTGGAAATTATCATTATGTAGACAAAGATGGAAACTTTGGAGATTTTGAAATTTTTAAAAGAACTAGTGATGGCAAAATTGCTTATTGTATTGAACCTGGTGTTCCTCTTACACATGATTTTTATCAAGGTTATGAAAATTTACCAATTAAAGACATTGCAAATATTGTTGGTATTAGTTCTAAACAATTGACTGATATTACTTATTATTCTTATTATGGATATGGTTATCAAAATCATAATGATGTTTTATGGATTATTGCTACACAAGTTAGGATTTGGGAAATTCTTGGAAGACCAATTCAATTTACTAGTCGAAATAGTGCAGCAAATCCTTTTCAATATGTTATAGATACACCTCTAGAAATAAATAATAAAATGATAGAATTAGATACTCTTGTTTCTAAACATAAAGAAAAACCAAACTTTCATACTGAAAAGTTTTTTATTCCATATGGTGAAACACTTATTTTAAAAGATTCTATTTTAAATACTTATCAATTAAAATTTAGTTCTAATGAGGTTATTTTAAAAGATGATACATTATCTATTACTCCGATAAATAACCAAGAAGAAGAAATTATTTTGGAACGAAAAAATGATTATTGGTCTTCCTCTTTTATTGTTTATCATCATCCAATTGGTCAAAATTTAATTTTGTCAGGAAATCTTTTTCATGATGAAATACGTGTCTTCTATGAAGGAGTTACTAGTTCTTTTCTACTTCAAAAATTTGATGAAGAAACAAAAAAATGTTTTTCTAATTTTGCTACTAGTTTAGAAAATGCAGTGTATGGTCTTTATTCTTCTTCAGGAAATTTAATCACTAAATTGGTTTTAAATAATTGCCAAGCATCAGCTAGTAATTTATCTGTTGGTGAATATTATGTTCAGGAAATTGAAGCCCCACTTGGATATCAATTAGATAAAACAAAATATTTCTTTTCTATTACAAAGGATAATATTAACAAAACTCAAAGTCTTACTGTGTATGATTCTTTAAAAAAAGTTTCTTTAAAAATTCATAAAGATTATTTGGAAGATGAAAATATTATATTACCCGAAGAAAATGCAACTTTTGATATTTTCAAAAAAAGTACTAATCAGAAAATTGGCTCTTTAAAAACTGATAAGTTTGGAAATGGTTCCATAAATCTCCCTTATGATACTTATTTGATACGACAAACTTCTGGTAAATATAATTACAAATTTGTAAAAGACGAAGTTTTTACAATTGATAATTCTTCTAAAGAAGAAATTTCTTTTTCCTTTTTAAATGAACCTATTTTAAAAAAAGTAAAAGTTATGAAAGTAGAAAAGAAAACAAATAAAAGAATATTTATTCCTAATGTTACTTTTAAAATTTATGATTTAGAACGAAAAAAATATGTTTGTGAGAATACTGATTGTACTTATAAAACAAATGAATGGGGAGAATTTATTACAAAAGATTTATTTCCTTCTTCTTACCAATTAGAAGAAATTCCAAAAAAAATTCCAAATCTTTTATGGAATTCTCAGAAAATTACTTTTCAATTAGATCAAAACTCGCTTTCTGTGACAGAAATTCTTTTTGCTAATGATGTTGTTACAGGTACTTTAGAAATAGAGAAAAAAAATGAATGGAATGAAGCTATTTCTAATGTTTCCTTTGGATTATATGCTGCTGAAGATATTTTTGATATTCATAATAAACTGCTTTCTAAAAAGGATTCTTTAGTTGCAGAGTTGATTACTAATGATGAAGGATTTGCTTTTGTTTCTCTTTTACCACTTGGAAACTATTACTTAAAGGAATTACAGACAGACTCTCAATATTTATTGGATTCTAATACCTATCCTATTACTTTGTCATATATTGATGAAAATACTCCAATTGTAAAAATGAAAATTCAATTGATTAACTATTTTGTACCTAAAACAAAAAAAGACTCTTTCCTCTTTCCTTTACTAATTTTAATTGGAGGTGTATGCTTTTATGAAAAAAAATATTTTTTTACTTCTTTTACTGTTAATTAGTTTTGGAATATTTTTACATAAAACAGAGCAATATTCACTAGAAAAAGAGAATGAAGTGAAAATGCAAACTTTTTTTGAGACTGATTTTAATTCTTCTAATACTCCTTCTTTAGAGACTAAACCAGAAAATAATTATATGGGTATTTTAGAAATTCCTTCTTTGTCTTTAAAAAGAGGTTTTTATTCTTTTTCTCATCCGCTTAATACAGTTGAAAAAAATATTCAAGTTATATCTTCTCAATGTTTTCCTTTTGAACCATGTTCTTTTCTTCTTGCTAGTCATTCAGGTTCTAGTAATATTTCCTATTTTAAACATTTGCATCATCTTGTTATTGGTGAAAAAGCATATCTTTACTATAAAAATGAAAAAAAAGAATATCAATTAAATTCTATTTTACATCAAGAAAAAAATGGTTCTATTTCTTTACAAGCTGTATCAAGCCCTCAACTTGTACTAACAACATGTAATCCCACAAATGATTCTTTACAAGACTTATATCTTTTTCGTGAAGTAACATAAAAAAGAGCTTATTTCGCTCTTATTTATCTCTTAATTTTGCATGTAATTCATTTTCTACACCTAATATAATATTATTAAAAATATTCATCACTTCTTCTTCCGTTAATGTTCTTGTTTCATCTTGGAAGGTTAAATGAAATGCGATAGATTTTTCATTGGATTTTAAATTTTCTCCTTCGTAAACATCAAAAACATCAATTTTTGTAAGAAGTCTTCCACCTTTTTTCTTAATTATTGTTTCTATATCACATGATAATACTTCTTTTGAAACAATAAATGCAGCATCTTTTTTTATACTTGGATATTTTGGTGCCTCTTTAAATTTAATTGGTTTAATCTTCTTTATTAACTTAGGTAAAGAAATTTCTGCTACATAGACTTCTTCTTTTAAGATATTTGGATGAACTCGACCAATTATTCCTATTTCTTCTCTATCTAAAACAATTGCTCCTGCTATTTTTGGATGTAAACCATCAATATTTTTCACTTGAAATTCATAACGATTTTGAAGTCCTAGAGAATCTAATATATCTTCTATAATTCCTTTTGTTACATAAAAATCTACTTTTAAAGTATTTTTATTCCATGTACTTGTTACATAATTTCCTTTTAATAAAATACTTATTTTTGTATCTTCTTGATAGTTTTTTTCATAAGTTTTACTTATTTCATAAAGTAATATATCTTCTGTTTTTCTTGCTTTATTGTAAAGATAAGTATTTATAAGAGATGGTATAAGAGTTGTTCTCATGATAGATTTATCCATACTCATTGGATTTGGTAAATATATTTTTTCTTTTTTCTCATATTGGAACATTAAAGCCATCTCTGTAGATACTAAAGAATAAGTTTTTATTTCATTAAGTCCTAAAGCACGTAGTCTTTTTGAAATATATTTTCGATATTTTACATCTCCAATATATTCCCCTCTTTTAATTGGAACTTTTGGTAATGTAGAAACTAAATTATGATATCCATAAAGTCGTCCAATTTCTTCTGCAATATCATTGATATTTGGATCAATATCTAATCTTCTTTTTGGAATTGTTACTTCAAATGTATCGTTTTCTAAAGTATATGGAAAATCTAAACGATTTAATTCTTTTTCCATCTCTTTGGTATCAATAATAATACCTAGCATTTTATTTATATCATCGGCTTTAAATTTAACTACTTTTTCTTCTTTTTCTATTGCATCATATTTTACAATTCCTTTTAATATTTTTGCGTCTGCATATTTTTCTAATAAATGACAAGCTCTTTCTATAGCCATTTGTGTATATTCATAATTTAATCCTTTTCCGTAACGAATTGAAGCTTCACTTTTTAGATTTAAACGGCTTGCCGTATTTCTAATGCTTACAGCGTCAAATATTGCACTTTCGATTAAAATCGTCTTGGTATTTTCTTCTACCT
Organism: uncultured Mycoplasmatota bacterium; assembly: GCA_947649355.1. Lineage (GTDB taxonomy): Bacteria > Bacillota_I > Bacilli_A > RF39 > UBA660 > Ventrenecus. The sequence goes on from CANSRG010000033.1 coordinate 5,159, forward strand.
CTGTATTTAATCCACCCATGACTCCTGCAATACAAACAGGTTTTTCACCATCCGTGATAACAATATCACTAGACTTTAATATTCTTTCTTTCTTATCTAACGTTATAATATGTTCTTCTTCTTTTGCATCTCTAACAACGATTTCTTTTCCTAAACTATCTTTATCAAAAAAGTGAAGGGGTTGCCCAAATTCTAACATAACATAATTTGAAATATCTACTACATTGTTTATTGGTCTCATGCCTGCTGCAATTAACCTTTTTTGAATAAATTCAGGAGACTTTTTTATTTTTACATCGGTTACCATTTTTGCTAAATAAAATGGACATTTATCTGTTTCTACTTTTAGTGAAAAATGATTTTCAACACTTTCTTCAATTTCATCAAAACTTCTTTTTGGTAATGTAACTTTTTTGTTTAATATACAAGCGATTTCATAAGCAAAACCTATATGGTAGTAGCAATCATTATTTCGATGTTTATGTACATCTAATTCATAAACTGTAGAATCCTGTCCTAAATATTTCATTGCATCCATACCAATTTTTGCATCAAAAGGTACTTCATAAATTCCCTTATTATAATTGTCTTCTGTTTTTTCTTCTAATCCCAATTCAAATAATGCACATATCATTCCATTAGATTCTACTCCACGAATTTTGCTTTTCTTTATTTCTATCCCACCTGGTAAAATAGCATTTGGAAGCGCAACAATAACTTTTATCCCTTCTTTAACGTTACTTGCTCCACATACTATTTGTGTTTCTTCTGTTTCATTTATTTTAACAGTACAAATATGAAGGTGATCACTATCGGGGTGAGATATACATTTTGTGATTTCTCCAATTACTAGATTTTCTATATGATTTGTAATTACTTTTTCAACATTGATTCCAGCTTTTGTAATTTTTATCGCTAATTCTTTTAAATCTTCTTCTTTAATATCTATATAATCTGCTACCCATTCTAAACTAATCATTATTAGCCTCCTTTCTATCAAATGCTTTTCCACATCTTAAGTCAGTTTGATAAAATGTTCTTACATCTTTTACTCCATATTTTAACATTGCCAATCTTTCTGCTCCAAAACCAAAGGCAAAGCCACTCCAAACATCTGGATTATATCCACAGTTTCTTAATACATTTGGATGAACCATTCCTGCTCCTGCTACTGTAATCCATCCTGTTTGTTTACAAATTGGACAACCATTTCCTTTACAATTAAAGCAACTAATATCTAATTCTACTGAAGGCTCCGTAAACTGATAATAGCTTGGACGAAGTCTAGTTGTTGTAGTACTTCCAAATAAGTGTTTTGCAATAACATCAAATGTTCCTTTTAAATCAGATAAACTGATTTCTTTGTCTACTAAAAGTCCTTCTATTTGCATAAATTGATGAGAATGGGTGGCATCATCATCGTCTCTTCTCCAAGTTTTTCCAGGACAAATCATACGAATAGGTTCCATACCTTTTTTCTCTAACATAGTTCTTGCTTGAACAGGAGAAGTTTGACTTCTTAATAAAATATCTTCTCCTTCTATGTAGAAAGTATCTTGAGCATCTCTTGCAGGATGACCTTTTGGAATATTTAATAATTCAAAATTAAATCGATCTTCTTCTACTTCGGGACCATCTACCACATCATATCCCATACTCATTAAAAGTTCTTCTATTTCTTCAATAATTTTTTCCAAAATGTTTGGACTTCCCATAGGAATTTTGGTAGCTGGCAAAGTAATATCTATTGATTCCTTAGATAATTTTTCATTTAATAATTTTTCTTCTATTTCTTTTTTCTTTTCTTCATAAAAATTATTGCATGTAGATTTTAGTATATTTATCTTTTGGCCAAATTCTTTTTTTTCTTCATTTGGTATACTTTTTATCTGACTACTTAATTCGGTAATAATTCCTTTTTTTCCTAAATATTTGATTTTAAAATTATTTAATTCTTCAATTGTAGAAATACCTTCTATGTCTTTTTGTAATGCAGTTTCTACAGTTTTCATTTCCTCCATATTTTCTCCTCCATTAAAAAAACTATAAATATAAGGACGTTTTTTACGTGGTACCACCTTATTTTATAGTTTTCTCTATCTCATTTGTCGTAACGTGACTTATTCGCTTAAAATTTTACTTTAAGACTCAGGAAGTGAATTCATAACCGTGTTTCATTGTTTACACCAACCACAATGTCTCTTGTTTAAACACTTATGTTATTACTATGTTTCCTTCTTTGCTTTATGGATTTATTTTAACAAAGTTTTTTTTCTTTTTCAAGATTTATTTTATTCTACGGTTTCTTCTGGAACTGGGTCCATTAGTTTCACATTTTCTAATTTATAATTTTCTCCCACTTTTTTATAAGTATACACATATGTAGTTCCTTGATCTAATAAATTATTCAATTCCTCTTCCTTAAATTCCCCCACTAAAGTATTATCTAATTTATAAAGTGAATTTTCTACCTTTTTTAAAATATTTACATGAATTACAACATTATTTTGCTCATCATAAGTATAACCAATCATTTTTGAATAATGATTATCATTTTGGCAAGCATTTGTATTTTCTAAGTTATCAATTTCTATTGTTTGACCTAATTCTAAATTCCAAACTAATGCTCCTGTACATTTTTCTGTTAAAGTATCATACATACCAGTTGCCTCATCTGGACTTACATCTTGAACAATTTGGCTATCGTTCATATCATTATTATTATCTTTTTCTTGTGGTTCTTTTTTCCCTAGAAATACACATGTACATATTATTCCTATTACCAAAATTCCTAAAATTGTCCCAATCAGTATTTTTTGTTTTGGATTTAACTTTTTCATTCTATCACCCTTTACTATCAATACTAGTATATCAAATATTTTAAAAAGAAAAAAGAAGAACTTGTTATTCTTCTTAATAATTTTCTGCTTTTACTTCCATAAAGCTTTGTGGATGAGCACATACAGGACAAATTTTTGGAGCTGTATTTCCTATATGAATATGTCCACAGTTGCGACAAATCCAAACAGTTTCTTCTCCTTTTTTAAATACTAAATCTTCTTCCATATTTGCTACTAATTTTAAATAACGTTCTTCATGTGATTTTTCAATTTTCAAAACGCCTTCAAATAAACGAGCAATTTCATCAAAACCTTCTTCACGAGCAACTTCTGCAAAGTTTTTATACATATCTGTCCATTCAAAATTTTCTCCATTAGCTGCATCTTTTAAATTTGTAATTGTATCTGGAATTTCTCCACCATTTAATGCTTTAAACCACATTTTTGCATGTTCTTTTTCATTATTTGCAGTTTCTTCAAAAATTGCAGCAATTTGTTCATAACCTTCCTTTTTTGCTTTTGAAGCATAGTAAGTATATTTATTTCTTGCTTGGCTTTCACCTGCGAAAGCTGCAAGTAAATTACTTTCTGTTTTACTTCCTTTTAATTCCATAATTATTACCTCCTCTAACGAAGTTAATTATACAGGATTTCAAAAAAAAAGTAAACGAATTTCATTTACTTTAATTGTGACTTGAACAGATTTGTTAATTTTATAATTAGTTCTGAGTCTTCTATTTTTTCTACAAATACTTCTTTATTTTGAATCACTTCTTTTACAATAGCAACTTTAGAACTTATTATTTCTTTTTGCTCATCTATTCCCATTACTAAAAAATATTTGTTTTCTTCATACATCGTTTCATTTAAAACCATAAAACGTTCATTATTAGAAAGGGTTATAATTGTATTTATTTTAATTTGCATGTTCTTCTTCTCCTTCTAATAAATCATTAAAACTAATATAATTAGTGTCTTCAAATTCATTTATCATGAATTCCTCTTCTTCTTTTTCTTCTATGTTTTGTTCTTCTTCTAATGATTCTATTTTTATTACTTTTAATAAATTTTCTTTCGTTTCTTCTACCACTCTTTTTCTAGGTGGGAAACTTACTTCTTCTTTTTGTTCTTCTTCGATAAATGGAATTGTTTCGATGCTACTAATTGGTTCAAGTGGTGTGGTTTTAATAATTGGGTCTTTTTCTTCTTCTATCACATCTTCTAGGATATTAAGTGTTTCTTCTTCGTTTTTCACTTCTTCCATTTCTTCGATTCGATAATTATTTATAAATGTCTCAGTTTTTATTGGCTCTTTTATTTCTTCTTCAAAAGAACTTAAAGATAATTCAATCTCATCTGCTAATTCTTTTGGCATTTTTTGATATTTTTTACGATGAGCGATTTTTTCTACATCATCAGTAAGTTTTTTTAGTTCACTTTTGTCTTTTTCCATCGCTAAGATATCTACTGGATAATTATTTAAAAGTTGTCCTTTTTCGATTTCTTTTAATTCTTCTTCTATTTTTAAAATTTCTTCTTTTTTCTTTGTATAGTCTTCTTCTTCTAATTTTTTTGAAGTTCTAATGGTATTTTCCAATTCTTTTTCATAAGAAGTAACTATTTTATTTACTTGTTCTAGTTCTTCTAGTTTACGATGGAATGCAGAAGTTAGACTTGCTTTTTTCTTAGGTGTTTTGTATTCATTATTTTCTTCTATTACTTTTTTATAAACTTCGATTTCTTCTTTTAATTTTTCTCTTTTTTCTTTGGCATCTTTAATACAATCCATAAGAATCTTTACTAAAGTTGTATCCATTTCTTCAATTTGTTTTTCTAAAATATTACATTCGTTTTGTTTTCTTTCAAGTTCCATTTTTAAATAAGAGACTCTTTTTTCTAACAATTCATCGTTACTTTTATCATATTGTTTTCCTTCTAATAAACTTGCAAATTCATCTCTTTTTTGAATTTTATTTTCTTCTAGTTCTTCTAACTCTTCAAAACGCACTTCCATGTATGGTCTTTCTTTTACCACTTGTACTAAAGCATGTACTTTGGAAAGTGCACTTGTTCTATCATCTTCCATTAAAAGTTTTGTTGCTTCATATCCAAGATAAGCAGGATCATTTAATATTTCTAATTTTCTCTTTTCTAATGATTCAATTGCTTTGTTATAGTTCGTTACTAACTCTTCATCTTTTTTTCTTTCTGACTCATCCATATAAGATTTTGGATTTAACAAATTAGTTTTTGTTTCTTCTAATTTCTCTGAGTCTTTTTGAATTTTATCTTCTAATTTAACTCGAACTTCTCCATAATCTTGCAATTTTTTTTGAATTATTTCTTGTTCTTCTTTTTTCTTTTGTAATTTTTTTTCATTTTGCTCTATTTCTTTTGCTGTGTTGTCGATAAGTGTTTCATAAAAAGAAAATACTGAACGGTCTTTACTTCCCACTGTTTTCAATTTTAGTTCTAAAGAATCTAAAAATCTCTTAGCAGTTTTCTTTTCTTCTTCAATCTCTAAAATTCTTTGATGTGATCCTTCTTCTTCTTCAGATATATCTTCTATTTTCTTTTTTATTAAAACCAATTGTTTTTTATAATTCGCAATTTTATTTTCTAAACTTATTTTGATATTTTCATCAATGATACGATCACTTGCTTTCATATATTTTGTATCTACCATTGATTTTGTCAATTCTTTTAAGGCATCTTTTTGTTTTTTGATATCCAATTCTAAAATTTTCAGTTCTTCTTCTAACGCACTAAAAGTATTATTAGTGTCTGACATTTCTACAAGTAAATCTATTTTCTTTATAATATCTTTTTGCATATCTTACAACCTCTCTTATATTCTTTATTCCTGTATCAATCATATCAAAAAAACAATGAATTGTAAATGAAAAAACAGAAAAGCTTATTTCTGTTTCTTAATTTTTATGTATTATTTCAAATATTGTTCCTTCTCTTTTGTCTTTTAATATGATTCCTTCTTTTTCTAATTCTTTTCGAATGTTATCTGCCTTTTCATAATTTTTTTCTTGTTTGGCAATATTTCTTTCTTTTATTTTTTCTAATATTTTCTCTTCTAATTTTTTATCTATGCTTTTTTCTTCCCATAAATCTAATGATAATACTTGATCAAATTCTTTTATTAGTTCATACTTCGTCTTATCATTTCCAGTTTCTTTTAATAAATCATAGATTACTGTTATTGCATTTGCTGTGTTTAAATCATCTTCTAGGCTTTCTTTAAACTTATCACGATAATTTTTTTGCATTTCTAAATTTGTTTCGCCATCTTTTTTTAAAAGATTGATTTTCGCTTTTAGTTTTAAATAACTTTTCTGAGCATTTTCTAAATTTTCATAACTAAATACTACTTGTTTACGATAATGACTTGTCAAGCACATAAAACGGTAAGCTAAAGGATTATAACCTTTTTCTTTTAATACAGAAACTGTTAAAGTAGCTCCTTTACTTTTACTCATTTTTCCTGTTTCATCCATTAAATGTTCGTTATGGAACCAGTAATTACACCATTTATGCCCAAGATAAGCTTCGCTTTGTGCTATTTCGTTTGTATGATGAGGAAAAATATTATCGACTCCACCACCATGAATATCTAAATATTCCCCACAATAATGAAGGCTAATTCCTGAACATTCAATGTGCCATCCTGGATAACCAACTCCCCAAGGACTTGTCCATTTTAATTCTTGATCTTCAAATTTTGATTTTGTAAACCATAGTACAAAATCGGATTGATTTCTTTTGCTTTCATCAAATTCTACACCTTCTCTAGCACCTACTACCATATTATCTTCTTTATGATTTGTGAGTGCATAATAATCGTTTAGTTTTGAAGTATCAAAATAAATATTTCCACCTTGTTCATAAGCATATCCTTTTTCTAATAATTTTTCTATTATTTTTAAATAATCTTCAATATGTTCTGTAGCAGGGGCAACAATATCTGGAATACGATTGTTTAATAATTTAAAATCTTTAAAAAATTGCTCTGTATAATATTTAGCAATATCCATTACTGTTGTATTTTTAGCTTTTGCAGATTTAACCATTTTGTCTTCTCCAGAATCTGAATCACTTGTTAAATGTCCTACATCTGTAATGTTCATAACTCTTAGTACATCATAACCTAAATATCTTAGAGTTTTATCTAAAATATCATGACCAATGTAATTTCTCATATTTCCAATATGCTGATCATGATAGACAGTAGGTCCACAAGTATAAAATTTTACTTTTCCTTCTTCATTTGGAATAAACTCTTCTATCTTTTTTGTTAACGTGTTATATAGTTTCATTCGTTGTTCCTCCTTTCTGTTATTATAATACGAATAGGAAAAAAAAAATAGTCCTTCTCTAACGAAAGACTATTTAAAAATCTTTTTGCTTTGACCAAAAAGAAAAATTGTTTTGTAATCCACATTTTGATGCGCATCTTTTTGTTTCTTACTTTTTTATTATAACATGTATTTTATTTTAAGCAAGTTTAAATATTCGTTATTTTCTTTTTGGTCATTTTTAAATTTTCCTTTTGTAATTCTTCTCTTTTTGATTTTAATAATTCTTCTATTTCTTTTTTTTGGGCTTCTAAAAACCTTATTTGCCATTGTATTTGTTCTACCTTTGTGTAACGTCTTGTACTTGTATTTTCCATATTAACTCCTTTTAAATACTTTTCAAAACCTTTTTATTCTACTTATATTATAATCTAATATGTTGTAAAAAAAAAGCCAAAATTTAATTTTGACTTATAAATATTCAATAATAGCAATATTTTTTTCTAATTTTTCTACTAAATCTTCTAAATCGTATTTGTTAAAAATTCCAGTAAAATTACTATAATCTAGTAAAAATAGTTCATAGTATTCTTGAAAGATATCTTTATAATTTTTTGTTCCAAGTCCCTTTAAGTATTCAATATTTTTTAGTACTAATCTTTTATTTTCTTCTAATACTTTTATCATACGATTTGCTATTTTATTACTAATTCTCTCTATTTCTTCTGATTCAAAGTTGACCATTTCTAAAAATCTTAACTCTTTTTTATCTGTTTCTTTTTCTTTTAAAATGATGCTTTGATATAGTTTTACTGGATCTTTTAATGATTCAATTGTAACTGGATTATTTTGAAGATTATAATTCCAAAAATCTGTTATTTCTTGCTCTTCTAATTGATATAATCTAGCAGTTGCCCAAATGTTTGATATATCTATTCCTCTTGATTCACAAAATTCTACTAATTTCATAGAATTTGTTTGCATTTTTTCATTTAGATACGCAACAATTTTTTGAGTTGGAGTTACTTCTGTTATTTTTTCTACAGCATTTACTAATTCTCTTTCCACTTTGGTACCTCCTTAATATGCTATAAACGGAATTTCTGACGGTGTTATTCCGTTACTTTTCATCGCATTTATTTTATTTTCTAATTGTTCATAACTATATTTTACTAGAACATTTGGATTTAAATAGATATCCATTTTATCCTTTCCAACATTTAAAAGCATTTCAATTTTATTTTTTAATTCTTTATCATACAATAATGTAATATGGTTCACATACATATCATTTTCTAAATTTAATGATTTTATATATCTTATATTTTCTTTTATTAGTTCTTTGTCATAGTGATTTAATAAATCTATTACTTCATCACTTGAAAAATCTAAATAATCAATTCCTTCTTCTTTTAATGTATTGATCATTTCATCTTTAGGATCAGTAATTTCTTGTGATAAATCAATATCAGGAATAGGTTCTTCTACAACAATTTGTGGTGTTTCTTCTATTTTTTCTTCTTCCACTATTTCTTTTGCTTCTTGAATTACTTCTCCAATAGATTTTCCACTTTTTTCTCTTGCTTTCATTTTTTCATCATACATGAAAAGTGCATCTTCTGGAAACATTAAGATTTTTGCAGTTTCTCTTTGTTCTTCTTCGTCAAACCCAAATTCTTCTAATAAAGATGTAATAGAATCTCTGGTAATATTGATATGACCCGTTAAAGCAAGCTCAAAGTATTCATTCAATTTTTCTTGATTTGCCAATGCAGTATCTTTTCTAATGCCAATTTCTTCAATTGTTGTGATAGCAGAGTTCATTTCTTCTTCTACTTTAACTAATTCATCTTCTGCTTTTTTTGTATCTCTTTCTACTGTTTCAATTGTTTTTGGCAAATTTCTTTCTAATTTATCTAAAAGGTTTTTTGGATCAAAATCAATACGTAATCTTGTTAATACAGTATCATAATCTTCTCTTCTAATTCCTTGCAAAGTATCTTTTAATTTTTCTCCTTGATCTTGCAATTCTTCTCTAGATTTTTTTAAATCGGCAATTGTTGTTTGTAATCTTCCTTTTTCTACAGTTGTTCTAGATTTTGTTTCTTCTGCTTTGTTTTTTTGACGATCCATTTCTCTTAAAATGTCACTATCTTCTCCACGCAAATTATATAATTTGTCTAGTAATGCTTCAGTACTCACTGTCATAGTCAGTCACACTCCCTTTATTCTAGTCAATTATAGCAAATTAAATTTTTTTTGTAAAGAGGCTAAGATTCACTTAAAAGTTTTCTTTGTAGAAATGTATATGATGTGAGGCTAAAAATTCAAAGAAAATAAAAGTATGACTATCCTTTTTCTTTGAATTTAGTTATAAAAATAATTTAAAAGTAGGTAGGACATCAAGTTATTTTACTTTGACTTGATTTTTATTTTGAATTAAAAAATTATTTTTAATTTTAAATGTTCATACTATAATTCTATTGGAGATGATTACTTTGTTTCTTACATTCGGTAATATATTGGTTGTTCTATCTATAGGGGCATTTGTGTATAGCGGAATTTATACATATAATCTAAATCAAAAAATGATAGTAACAAAAGGTTCTAAAGAAGAAAAGTAAATAATTTTACGTGTAATTTTGAGTTTTGGGTTTTTAGTAATTGCTGCAATTTTTTTAGTATCAACCGTTTATAGACCTTACGAACCAAATCAATTAAATAAATCACAAGAAAATAAAAATCAATCGGCATGTGCAACAGATGTTGTTAAAGTTAAGGCATTATAGTAACGTAGATGTTAGCGGTATTCTTCTTCTGATATAACTTTTAAAATAAACTATAATCGTTTAAATGGTTATGATGAAAATCATTTCAAAAATTTCTTGGAATCTAAAATTGATGAAGAACCAATGATCAAGGGTGTATTATAGATGTAAAATCATTAACTATAAACGAAAAAATATTAAATTTTTATATTGTAGGAAGTCTTAATAATATTGAGTATGAATATGACTATATATCGAATGTGAGTTATAATGTGAAATAGAAAAGGTGATATTTATATGAGAAATAAAAAATTTACAATTTTATTATTAGGGATTTTACTTATTGGAATAACTAGTTGTGGAACAAAAAACGATAATTTAAAAGCTACCATTATAGATAATGAAGGGAATACTGTAAAAATAACTTCTGATGAATTATCGTCTAGTTACAGTAATAATCCAGCAAATTATAAAAGCAAATATTATGGGGCTAGCATTGAATTTACAGGTATTATTGAAAAAATACGAGATGTTGCTACAGAATCTATATTGATTTAGAAGAAGGTTGGAGTATCGTTCTTAATCAGAAGAAAAGCGAAGATTTAGTAAAAGATTTAAATAAAGGTGATAAAATCCAAGGAAGTAGTAATATCGAATATAAAGATAGTTCCACAGGAAATATAAAAATATATGGCATGAATTGTAAGGGATCCATTCCATGTGAGCCAAACTATGGTAAAACGACTATAACAAAAATTGATTAAAATATTCTATCCTATTTGAAAATAAGAAACTTAAAAGATTAGTTAACAAAAATATTATAATAAAAGTCATAAAGTGGCTTTTTTTTTATTTATAGATAATTGAATCTTTCTACATGTGAACCTTTTAACTTGGGAACGTAGAAATGTAAATCATGTGAACCCAATTTAATTAAAAAAGTTAGGATGTCGAATATCGTATTTATCTTTTGAAGTTAGTTATAAGAAAAATTAAAAAATGAAAAGTAAATCAAGTTTGGCGAAGCAATTTTATCTTAACTTGCTTTTCATTTTGAATTAAAATTTGTTAACTTACAAAAGATAAGAGCTTTCTTTGTTCTATAGGGAGTTTCATTCTTTAATATTTGCAAAAGAAGAACAAAACAAAACTACAATAAATTTTTTTATTTTCACTTTATTAAAATATTATTTTTTTATCCATTTTCATAGATTTCTAAATAATTTTCTATATTTCACAAAAAAACTGAATAAAATTTTATTTTTTTATTCAGTAATTTTATTTTTTTATTCAGTAATTTATGTCTATCTTGATAAGTGAAGTTGCATTACTTCATCATAAGAAACCCAACATTCATATTCAAAATCTTTTTTTGAATTTATTGATTCAGCATTTGCAAGGCGTACTCCTTCAATTTGCCAACCACTTTCTAAATACATTTGAACATCATATTCAGAATCTAAGTTAATTTTATAACCTTCAGAATTTACCATACGCCATTTTGTAATAACGCGTAACTTATCGCTACCCCAGTATGACTTTTTAGGATTTTTTCCATCCCCACCAGCTGCAATTGTTGGAAGCTCTTCATAGCTTTGATATATTTTTGTATCATCATTTTTTAATGTTACATATACATTACTTTCCATTAAACGATTATTCTTTTTTAATAAATTACGTACACGTTCTAATTTTTCAATTTCACGACTTCCGTATTTTTGTTCTGCTTCTTCATAAGTCATTTCTGTTGCATTGCTTGGTGTTGCGTTACTTGGTGTTGCATTGCTTGGTGTTGCGTTACTTGGTGTTGCATTGCTTGGTGTTGCATTGCTTGGTGTTGCGTTACTTGGTGTTGCATTACTTGGTGTTGCATTGCTTGGTGTTGCATTACTTGGTGTTGCATTACTTGGTGTTGCATTACTTGGTGTTG
>CANSRG010000034.1 GCA_947649355.1 uncultured Mycoplasmatota bacterium
TATACAAGAATCTAGCAATTCAAATATTCGTTATGACAATGCTGGAGTAGGGTATGTGTATGGGAATCGTGAAGGAGAACTACAAGAAGCAAGTATGATGTCTGGACAAAAAACGCATAATAAAACAGAAACTTGGTATTATAGCACAGAATATACTTATGATGAGACAAGCGATAGATTTACTTTATCAGGAGATATAAAAGGAGTATTAGGAAGTGAACTTTCGGATGACGTGGTAGGCTTATATACATGTTTTGCTATGAGTAGTTTAGGTATGTGTCAAGCTCTTAGTCATGTAACAAATGTTTCTCTAATGACACAAGGGAATTATCATTTGGTTCATTTTAAATATATTACTTATGGAACAACAACTAAAAAGAAAGCACAGACAAATACTAACGATAGTACGATTAAAGCATATTTAGATAAATGGTATGAAAGTCATTTTCTAGGAAGTGAATATGAAAAATATTTAGCCGATGCGTATTATTGTAATGATAGAAGTGTATTAGAGACTTCTCCTGCATTTAATCAATTAGGTTATGGAGCAGAAAGAACATCCTATAGGTTATATAATAATCGTAAAATAAATTTAAAATGTTCTAATCAAAATGACCGATTTACAGTAAATGATGAAGTCGTAGGTAATGGAGCTTTAAAATATCCAATAGGGCTTATAAATACCGATGAACATTATGTAGCAGGTGGAAATGAAAACAATAAATATTATTTATTTACAGGCATAGATTATTGGAGTATGTCACCAAGTTCATTTGGTGGTCTTTCTTCAGATGTAAATACATTAGGCAAATCTAATTATGCAGCTTCAGTAGATAATTCTCGTGGAGTACGTCCAGTCATAAATCTACGTGCGAATAGTTTAAAATTAGGAAGTGGAACCATAAATGATCCATGGAGAGTTTTGTAAGGGAGTTTATAAAAAGTACTTTAAATAGTGCTTTTTTATTATGCAGTATTGTGTGTTAAAATTATTTGACATTTCTTTATTTTTTTGATATCTTTTTGATAAGTTTATCTTTAAAGAAACGAATGGTGATTTTTTGGAACATTATTTCACAAGTAATCAAAATCTTCGAAGTGAAATTCGAACTATTTCATATGAAAACAAGGGGCAAGTTTTCCATTTTTTTAGTGATTTAGGAGTTTTTTCAAAAGATAGAATTGATTATGGAAGTCGGTTACTTGTTGATACTATATTAGAAAATGTTTCTTCTTGTTCTTCTATTTTGGATGTTGGTTGTGGATATGGCTTTTTAGGAATTATCTTAGCTTCTCGTTTTTCTTCTCATGTTACTATGGTAGATGTTAATAAAAGAGCTCTTCATTTATGTGAAAGAAATATAAAACAAAATTCTGTTTTAGGAAAGTGTTTTTTAAGTAATGCTTATGAAAATGTTACAGGGACTTACGATTTAATTGTGACTAATCCACCAATTAGAGCTGGTAAAGAAACTGTATTAAAAATTTTATTAAATGCAAAAAATCATTTCAAAAAAGATGCCTCCCTTTGGTTTGTAATAAGAAAAGATCAAGGAGCAAAAAGTATTTTAAAAGTGTTAGAAAATGTTTATGATTGTAAGATTGTGAAAAAAGAAAAAGGTTTTTATATTATGTGTGCAAAAATACATTGACACTAAAGAAAAATACTGCTAGAATTATAAATTGGTGACGTGTTATTTTTTGTAACATGAGAGTGTTTCCAAAAAAATTATTAGATGGGGTGAGATCGTGGCTTATAAACTAAAAAAATGTGGAGATTACAGAACTAGAAGAAGTTTTTCTAAAAGTAAAAATACGATGGAGTTAGCAGATCTTTTGGAGATTCAAAAGAAAAGTTATCAAAACTTTTTAGAACATGGAATTGAAGAGGTATTTAAAGAATTATTTCCAGTAGAAAGTTTTACAGGAAAAGTAACACTTGATTTTGGAGATTATTCTTTTGATGAACCTCGTTATTCTGTAAAAGAATCTAAAGAGAGAATGGTTAATTTTGCTGCGCCTTTAAAGGTTCAAGCTCGTGTTTTTATTCATGAAACAGGAGAGGTAAAAGAACAAGAAATTTTCCTTGGGGATATGCCTTTGATGACAGATGCTGGAACATTTATTATCAATGGTGCTGAACGTGTTATTGTTTCTCAATTAGTAAGAAGTCCAAGTGTTTATTTTAAACGTGAAATTGACAAAAATGGACGTCGTGTTATTAGTGGAGAAATGATTCCAAATAAAGGAACTTGGCTTGAATTTGAAACAGATGCAAGAGATGTTATTTATGTACGTATTGATAGAACTCGTAAAGTTCCTATTACTACTTTTTTACGTGCTCTTGGATTATCAAGTAATGAAGATATTGTGGCTGTTTTTGGTGAAAATGATTATTTGACAAATACTTTTGAAAAAGATAGTACAAAGAATACTGATGAAGCTTTAATTGATATTTTCGAAAAATTAAGACCTGGTGAGCCAGCTACTCTTGATTCTGCTAAAAATCAACTTATTACTCGTTTCTTTGATCATTTTCGTTATGATTTAGCTAAGGTTGGACGTTACAAATTTAATAAAAAGTTAAATGTTTGTGACCGTTTAGTTGGTTGTACTTTAGCAGAAAATATTAAAGATGAAAATGGTGTAGTAGTTGCTTCTTCAGGAACTATTGTTACAAAAGAAGTTTTAGAATCTATTAAACCAGTTTTAGCTAATGGTTTTGGACTTAAAAAAGTTACGATTCATGAAGAGTTAGATCAATATGATCAAATTCAAGAAATTAAAGTATTTGATAAAAATCAACCTGATAAAGTTGTGAAAATTTTAGGTATTGATGTAAATGTTGAGGAAAGAAGATTAACTATTCCAGATATATATACAGCAATTAACTATTATTTAAATTTACATGATGGAATTGGAAATACAGATGAAATCGATAATTTAGGAAATCGTCGTGTACGTCAAGTTGGTGAGTTAATTGAAAATCAATTCCGTGTTGGAATGGCTCGTATGGAACGTGTTATTCGTGAGAGAATGACTACTCAAGAAACTACTGATATTACACCAAAATCTTTAATCAATATTCGTCCTGTTACAGCAGTTTTAAAAGAATTTTTTGGTTCTTCTCAGCTTTCTAAATTTATGGATCAAATTAACCCAATTGCGGAGCTAACTGATAAAAGACGTCTATCTAGTTTAGGACCTGGTGGTTTATCTCGTGATCGTGCTGGAATGGATGTTCGTGACGTTAACCCAAGTCATTATGGGCGTATTTGTCCAATTGAATCTCCAGAAGGACAAAACATTGGTCTTATTACTTCTTTATCTGGATTTGCTAAAGTAAATGAATATGGATTTATTATGACTCCATATCGTAAAGTAGAAAATGGTATTGTTTTAATGGATGAAGTCGTATATATGACTGCAGATGAAGAAACTGATTATTATATTTCTCAAGCAAATATTCTTTTAGATGAAAATAATGCTATTTTAGACAAAGATGTTATTGTGCGTTTTAATGGAGATAACGTGATGGTTTCACGTGAAAAAGTTAATTTTGTGGATGTGTCTCCAAGTCAAGTTGTATCTATTACAACTAGCTGTATTCCATTTTTGAATTATGATGATGCAAATAGAACACTTATGGGTTCTAACATGCAACGTCAAGCAGTTCCGCTTTTAAAGAGTGAAGCTCCAATTGTTGGTACAGGAGTAGAATGTGTAGCTGCTAAATATTCTGGAAGTACTGTTGTTTGTAAAGCCGATGGTGTAGTAGAATATGCAGATTCTAAAAAAATTGTTGTAAAAAATGCAAAAGGAAAAGATACATATTATTTAGCTAATTTTGAAGGAAACAATGCAGGTGCTTGTACAAATCATATTCCATTAGTTCATAAAGGAGAAAGTGTTTTAGCTGGACAAGTTATCGCGGATGGACCTAGTACAGATAAAGGTGAACTTGCTCTTGGAAAAAATATGACAGTTGCATTCATGACTTATAATGGATATAACTATGAGGATGCTGTTATTTTAAATGAACGTTTAGTAAAAGATGATGTATATACTTCTTTACATATTGAAATGTATGAACTTGAATGTCGTGATACAAAACTTGGACCCGAAGAAATTACAAGAGATATTCCAAATGTTTCTGAAGAGTCTCGTAAAAACTTAGATTCTTCTGGTATTGTAAGAATTGGTACTGAAGTAAAAGAAGGAGATATTTTAGTAGGTAAAGTTACTCCAAAAGGTGTTCAAGAACTTACTAGTGAAGAAAAATTATTACATGCTATTTTTGGTGAAAAAACTCGTGAAGTAAGAGATACTTCTTTAAAAGTAGAACATGGAGCTGCTGGTATAGTTCATGATGTTAAAGTTTATACAAAAGAAAATAGTGATGAACTTCCTGCTGGTGTATTTAAAATTATTCGTGTTTATATTATTCAAAAACGTAAAATTCAAGTTGGCGATAAAATGAGTGGTCGTCATGGTAATAAAGGTGTTATTTCTTTAGTTTTACCAGAAGAAGATATGCCATATTTACCAGATGGGCGTCCAGTAGATGTTATGCTTAATCCATTAGGTGTTCCATCTCGTATGAATATTGGTCAAATTTTAGAAGTTCATTTAGGTATGGCAGGAAAAACTTTAGGTGTTCATTATGCTACACCAGTATTCGATGGAGCTAATATTTCTGATATTCATGAAGAAATGCGGGAAGCTGGAATGAGTGATGATGGTAAAGTAACGTTAATCAATGGACGTACAGGAGAAGCTTTTGAACATAAAGTTAATGTTGGTGTCATGTATATGGTTAAATTACACCATATGGTTGATGATAAACTTCATGCTCGTGCTACTGGTCCATATAGTTTAGTTACTCAACAACCATTAGGAGGAAAAGCTCAATTTGGTGGACAAAGATTTGGGGAAATGGAAGTTTGGGCACTTTATGCTTATGGTGCTGCGCATGTCTTACAAGAAATTTTAACGATTAAATCTGATGATGTGATTGGTCGTGTAAAAGTTTATGAAGCTTTAGTAAAAGGTAAGACTGTAAATCAAGCGGGTGTTCCTGAATCATTTAGAGTACTTATTAAAGAATTCCAAGCTTTAGGTTTAAATGTTCAAATTATCAATAATGAAGATAGAGTATTAGATTTAAAAGAAATTGAAGTGGAAGAAGATAAAGAAGATTTAATTAAAATTGATGAAATTGATATGGGTGATGAAGTCATCCGTGAGACTATTACTCCTTATGATGAAGAAGAATCTACTCCAATCGAGGAGGAAGATGAATTTGAGGAAGATAGTTTAGATAATTTAGAGTTTCCAGGAGATTTAGAACTAGATGTTGATGGGGAGGGTGAGATTGAATGATAGAAGTTAATAATTTTAAAGGTATTAAAGTAGGACTTGCTAGCCCTCAGCAAATACGTAGTTGGTCTTATGGAGAAGTTAAAAAACCTGAAACTATCAACTATCGTACTCTAAAACCTGAACGTGATGGACTTTTCTGTGAAAAAATCTTTGGACCTACTAAAGATTATGAATGTTCTTGTGGAAAATATAAAAGATTACGTTATAAAAATGTTGTATGTGATCGTTGTGGAGTAGAAGTTACGAAGTCTAAAGTTCGTCGTGAACGTATGGGACATATCGAACTTGCTTCTCCTTGTTCTCATATTTGGTTTTTTAAAGGTGTACCATCTAAAATGGGTCTTGTTTTAGATATGAGTCCAAGAGATTTGGAAGAAGTTTTATACTTTGTTAGTTATGTTGTTTTAGATCCAGGAAATGTGCCTCTTGGTAAAAAACAAACTCTTTCTGATAAAGAATATCGTGCTTATTATGAAAAATATGGAAATTCTTTTAAAGTAGGTATGGGTGCTGAAGCGATTAAAACCCTTTTAAAAGAAGTGAATATTGATGAAGAAGTGGAAAGTGTTCGTCAAGAACTTGAAAATGCTAGTGGTCAAAAACGTGTTCGTTTAGTAAAACGTTTAGATTGTTTAGTGTCTTTCCAAGAAAGTGGTAATCGTCCTGAGTGGATGATTCTAGACGTTATTCCAGTTATACCTCCAGATATTCGTCCAATGATTCAACTTGATGGTGGTCGTTTTGCTACAAGTGATTTAAATGATTTATATCGTCGTATTATCAATCGTAATAATCGTTTGAAAAAGTTATTAGAGCTTGGAGCTCCAACTATTATTGTTCAAAACGAAAAACGTATGCTTCAAGAAGCTGTAGATAGTTTACTTGATAATGGACGTCGTGGAAGAAGTGTTTCTGGAGCTGGAAATAGACCTCTTAAAAGTTTGTCTAGTATGTTAAAAGGAAAACAAGGACGTTTCCGTCAAAACTTACTTGGTAAACGTGTAGATTACTCTGGCCGTAGTGTTATCGTTGTTGGTCCGAATTTAAAAATGTATCAATGTGGTATTCCAAAGGATATGGCTTTAGAGTTATTTAAACCTCATGTTATTCATGGTTTAGTAGACCGTGGACTTGCTCATAATATTAAAGGTGCTAAAAAACTTATTGATTCTAAAGATGATGTAGTATGGGATGTAGTAGAAGATGTTATTACAGAACATCCAGTTATGCTTAACCGTGCTCCAACTCTTCATAGATTAGGTATTCAAGCATTCGAACCAAAACTTGTTGGTGGAAAAGCTATTCGTTTGCATCCTCTTGTATGTACTGGATTTAATGCAGACTTCGATGGAGACCAAATGGCTGTGCATGTACCATTATCAGAAGAAGCAAAAGCGGAAGCTAGACTTTTAATGTTAGGTGCTCAAAATATTTTAAATCCTAAAGATGGAAAACCAATTGTTACGCCATCTCAGGACATGGTTCTTGGTAACTGTTATTTAACTCAAGAAAAAAGTGGAGAAGAACATGAAGGTAAAGTTTATAAAGATCCAAATGAAGTTTTAATGGCTTATGCTCGTAAGGAAATTACTTTACATACACGTATCGCTTTACCTGTAAAATCTTTCCGTCATAAATTATTTACAGAAGAACAAATGGATAAATATTTAGTAACAACTTGTGGTAAAATTATTTTTAATGAAATTTTACCAGATAGTTATCCATATATAAATGAATCTAGTAAAGAGAATATTGAAGGAATTACTCCTAGTAAATTTTTCTTATCAATGGGAACAAATATTAAAGAAGCTATTTCTAATATGCCTTTAGTAAGTCCATTTGTAAAAAAAGATTTAAGTAAGATTATTTCTCAAGTATTTAAACGTTATCATACAACAGAGACAAGTATTTTCCTTGATAAATTAAAAGATTTAGGTTTTAAATATTCTACTATTGCTGGTGTTACTGTTTCTGCTGCGGATATTGTTCCATCTAAAACAAAACATCAAGTAATTGAAGAATCAAAGGAATTAGTAGAAAAAGTTAATAAACAATTTAAACGTGGTATGATTACTGAGGAAGAACGTTATAACACAGTTATTGATATTTGGACAAAGGCAAATGATAAAATTAAAGGTGAATTACAAGAAATTGCCAAAGATGATTTTGATAATCCACTTTTCATGATGATGAACTCTGGAGCTCGTGGTAGTATTTCAAACTTCTCTCAGTTAGCAGGAATGCGTGGATTGATGGCTAAACCAGATGGTTCTACTATTGAAATCCCTGTTATGTCTAACTTCTCTGAGGGATTAACAGTTTCTGAATTCTTCTTATCTAGTCATGGTTCAAGAAAAGGTTCTGCAGATACCGCTTTACGTACTGCTGACTCAGGATATTTAACTAGACGTTTGGTAGAAGTCGTACAAGATATCATTGTTAAAGAACATGATTGTGGTTCTATCAAAGGTGTTGAAGTAAAAGATTTATTAAATGATAAAGATGGAAGTGTTATTGAATCTTTAGATGAACGTATTTTAGGAAGATTTACTGCTCAAAAAGTAATTCATCCCGAAACTAAAGCTGTTATTATTGAAAAAGGCGAGTTAATTACTGAAAATATTGCGAAGAAGATTATTGATGCAGGTATTAAATCTGTTGAAATTCGTAGTATTTTGACATGTAAAACACAAAATGGTGTTTGTCAAAAATGTTATGGTAGAAACTTGGCAACAGGTAATATTGTTGAAACTGGAGAAGCAGTTGGTATTATGGCAGCTCAGTCAATTGGGGAACCTGGTACTCAGCTTACCATGCGTACATTCCACTCAGGTGGTGTTGCAGGAGACGATATTACACAAGGTCTTCCTCGTGTTGAAGAGTTATTTGAAGCTCGTAATCCAAAAGGAAAAGCCACTATTTCAGAAATCAATGGTACAGTAAGTATTATTAAAGAAGATAATGGAAAACATCGTATTATTGTTGAGAATGATGTAGAATCTAGAGAACATGTTACAAACTATAATATGAAGGTAAAAGTGTCTTTAGGTGATAAAGTTCTTGCAGGTGATAAATTAACAGAAGGTGTTATTTCTCCAAAAGAATTACTCGCTGTGACAGATGCTATTACTGCTCAAGAATACATCTTAAAAGAAATTCAAATGGTTTATAAATTACAAGGTGTTGATATTAACGATAAACACGTTGAAATTATTGTAAAACGTATGATTAACAAAGTTCGTATTGTAGATCCAGGCGATACAGAATTAGTAGAAGGTTTAAGTGTTTCTTTAAGAGAATTTACGGAAGCAAATAAACCAGTTATCTTAGCTGGTAAAGTTCCTGCAAAGGGAAGACCAATTATGCTTGGTATTACAAAAAGTTCTTTACAAACTGATTCTTTCTTATCCGCTGCGTCTTTCCAAGAAACTACAAGAGTTCTTACAGATGCTGCTATTAAAGGCTCTGTAGATTACTTACGTGGATTAAAAGAAAATGTTATTATCGGTAAACTTATTCCTGCTGGAACAGGAGCTCATCAATATAGTGATATTGAACTTGAACTTCAAAAGCAATTTATGGATGATGAAGCAAGTGAAGTATTAGAAAATCATTTGATGGGAGACGATGATGATATCGTTTTAAGTCCAGAAGAAGATTTACTTGATATAAGTGAAGGATTAGAAGAAGAGTTTTTAGAAGAAAGTACTGAAGAATAATCAGTGCTTTTTTTATTTCTTTCTTTTTGTTGCTAGAGTTTTTGAATCATGATATTATTAAAGTGGTGAAGTAAATGAAGAAAAAAGATGTTTTATATGTTGTGGTTCCTTGTTATAATGAAGAAGCTGTTTTAGAAGAAACTAAAAAAAGATTAAAAGTAAAATTAGAAAAATTGATTCAAACGGGAAGAATTTCTTCTTCTAGTAAAGTGATGTTTGTAAATGATGGAAGTAAAGATAATACTTGGAATTTGATTGAAACCTTTCATAAAGAAGATAAACTTTTTAGTGGAATTTGTTTATCTCGTAATAAGGGACATCAAAATGCTTTATTAGCAGGTCTTATGTGTAGTAAAGAGTATGCTGATATTATTATTAGTATGGATGCTGATTTGCAAGATGATATTGATGCGATGGATGATATGATAGAAAAATATAGTAATGGCTTTGATATAGTATATGGTGTAAGAAGTGAAAGAAAAACTGATTCTTTTTTTAAAAAATTTACTGCTGAAAGTTTTTATAAATTTATGAAATTTTTAGGAGTTGATGTAGTATATAATCATGCAGATTATCGTCTTACTAGTAAACGTGTATTAAATTGTTTAGAAAGTTATGAAGAAGTAAATTTGTTTTTAAGAGGTATTTTTCCCCTTATTGGATTTTCTTCTTCTACTACTTATTATGAAAGAGCTAAAAGAGTCGCTGGAGAAAGTAAATATCCTCTTAAAAAAATGGTTTCTTTTGCGTGGGAAGGTATTACTTCTTTTAGTGTGAAACCTATGCGTTTAATTTTAAATTTAGGAATTTTAATCTTTTTTGTAAGTCTTATAATTACTTGTTATTGTTTATTGGTAAAATTATTTGGTTATACTGTAGAAGGTTGGACTTTTTTAGCATGTTCTATTTGGTTAATGGGAGGAATAGAAATGTTTTCTCTTGGAATTGTTGGTGAATATATTGGTAAGATTTATAGTGAAACTAAAAAAAGACCTCGTTATATAATTTCTAGAAATTTAGAGGAGGAATAAATATGATTTTTATGAATATTGTTGCAGTTGTTCTTGTTTGTTTTTTCTTCTTTGTTTTTCGACATGAAAAAGAACAAGAAATTCTTATTTCAAAAAAAGTAGAAAAAATTTTTGTTATTGTCTTCTTTTTCTTGTTTTCCTTTTTGTTATTCTTTCATTTAGGTTCTACTCCTTATGGATTACATGTTGATGAAGCTGGTATGGCTTATGATGCAATTAGTTTAGCTAAGTATGGAGTAGATCGCTTTTTATATCATAATCCTGTTTATTTTATCAATTTTGGTGGGGGACAAAATGCCCTTTATACTTATTTAGCGGCTATTGTAGTGAAATTGTTTGGATTTAGTATTTTTAATATACGTATTCCAGCTGTTTTCCTTTCTCTTTTATCTTTTATTTTCTTTTCTCGTTTACTTAGACAAGAGAAGGGTGTGTGTGCTTCTTTAATTAGTTTATTTTTATTTTGTGTGTTACCATTTTCTATCATGCATTCTAGATGGTCTTTGGAATCTTACTTATTTTTTCCAATGTTAATTTTTTCTACTTATTTTTTGTGGCAAGCTTGGAATAAGAAAAAAAATCTCTTTTTTCTCTTGGCTGGGATTAGTTTTGGAATCACTTTGTATACCTATGCTATTTCTTATTTAATCTTACCATTCTTTTTAGGAATTTTATTATTATATGGTCTTTTTACAAAACAAATTACATGGAAACAATTATTTCTTTTAGGAGTTCCTTTATTTTTCCTTGCCCTACCTTTAATGTTAATGCTTGCAGTTCAAAATGGATTTTTATCGGAAATTAAAACATCACTTTTTTCTATTCCAAAGTTATGGTTTTATCGAGGTGGAGAATTTAGTTTGAAACATATTTTGGAAAATTTTAATATATTTTGTGTATTATTTGGTGGGGATACTTTAGTCTATAATGCAAATCCTTATTTTGGAACATTTTATTATTTTAGTATTCCTTTTGTATTATATGGTGGATTTTTAAGTTTTTCTCATTTGATAAAAGATTTTAAGACAAAGAAATTATCTTTAGATAGTTATTTTAGTTTGTTGTTTCTTTCTATTTTCTTTTGTGTTTTATTACTTGATGGACCAAATGTAAATCGCGTGAATGCTATATATGTTCCACTTCTTTATTTTTTGGTTCTTGGTTTACTTAAATTATTTTCTAAGAAAAAGTCTCTTTTGATTACTGTAGGGACAATGTATATATTTTTCTTTTCTCTTTTTGCAACTTATTATTATCAAATTTATCCAAATACAGTTCAAGATACTTCTTTCTTTGTTTCTTTTTCTCAATTTAAAGAAGCAATTTTATTCGCGAATGAGAAGAGTGAAGAAGAAATTTATGTAGTAGATCACTGGGTAAATCAGCCTTATATTTATACTCTTTTAGCAAATGATATTGACCCTTATTCTTTTAATAAAGATAAAGTTATAGGTGGTGGCACGATTACAAGTTTTGATCGTTATAGATTTACTGTGGAACAAGTGGAAAAAGATAAAGTTTATGTTTTATTAAAATCAAATGAAATTGAAAATGATTTAGAACAGATGGGTTATCAACGAGAAGATTTTGGAAATATTAAAGTATATTATTAAAGTCCTATATTGGAGAATGATTTGTTCTCCTTTATTTTGTGTAATTTTTAGCACTCATTATTGACAAGTGCTAAATATAAGTATATAATAATTTTGTATTCCAAAAGGAGGGGATGAAAAATGTATCCTAATAATAATGAAGAATTACAAAATGTTTTAGAAAAATATGGACGTGATATTACTTTAAATGTTCGTGATGGAAAATCTGACCCAGTGATTGGTCGTGATGAAGAGATACGTAATGTCATTCGAATTTTGTCTCGTAAGAGTAAAAATAATCCTGTTTTGATTGGAGAACCAGGAGTTGGAAAAACAGCGATTGTGGAAGGTCTTGCAGAACGTATTATAAAAGGTGATGTACCAAATAGTTTGAAAAATAAAAAAATTTGGGAGCTAGATTTGGGTGCTTTGGTTGCAGGTGCAAAGTATCGTGGTGAATTTGAGGAACGATTAAAAGCTGTTTTAAAAGAAGTTCAAGATAGTTGTGGGGAAATTGTGATGTTTATTGATGAGATTCACATGATTGTCGGAAGTGGTGCTGAAGGTGCGATGGATGTTTCTAATATGTTAAAACCAATGCTTGCTCGAGGAGAAATTCATGTTATTGGTGCGACTACTTTGAATGAATATCGAAAATATATCGAAAAAGATGGAGCTTTAGAAAGACGATTTCAAAAAGTATTAGTAGAGGAACCCAATGTAGAAGATACCATTACTATTTTACGTGGTTTAAAAGAACGATTTGAAATATTTCATGGAGTTACTATTAAAGATAGTGCTTTAGTTTCTGCAGCTACCTTATCAGATCGTTATATTACAGATAGATTTTTACCAGATAAAGCGATTGACTTAGTAGATGAAGCATGCGCGACTATTAAGATGCAATTAGATTCTGTTCCAGTAAATTTAGATACTTTGACTCGGAAAATTATGTCTTTAGAAATTGAGTCACAAGCTTTAAAAAAAGAAAAGGATGAAATTTCTTTAGAACGTAAAAAAAGAATTGAAGAAGAACTTAAAACTTTAAAACTTGAAGAAAAGAAAATGCGAGAAGATTGGGAACAAGAGAAAAGTATTAAAGAAAAAATTAATAAAAAGAAAGAGGAATTAGAAAAAGCTAAATTTTCTTTATCAACTGCTGAGAGTAATTATGATTTAGAAAGTAGTGCTAGACTTCGTCATGGAACGATTCCTAATTTAGAAAAAGAATTGGAGAGTTTAAAAAAAGAGAGTAATTCTTCTATTTTATCCGATGTTGTAGATGAAGAAGGAATCGCTTTAATTATCTCTCGTTGGACTCATATTCCTGTTTCTAAATTAGTTAGTAGTGAAAAAGAAAAATTATTAACTTTAGAAGATAGACTTTCTAAACGAGTGATGGGACAAAGTGATGCTCTTCATTTAGTAAGTGAAGCTATTCTTCGGGCACGAAGTGGAATAAAAGATCCTAATCGGCCAATTGGTTCCTTTATTTTTCTTGGACCTACGGGTGTTGGGAAAACAGAAGTTGCAAAATCTTTGGCTTATGAATTATTTGATGATGAGCGACATATGATTCGTATTGATTGTTCTGAATATATGGAAGCTTTTAATGTTTCCCGTTTAATAGGAGCTCCTCCTGGATATGTTGGGTATGATGAGGGTGGAGTCCTTACAGAAGCAGTTAGAAGAAATCCTTATAGTATTGTCTTATTTGATGAAATAGAGAAAGCTCATAAAGATGTTTTTAATTTATTGTTACAAATTTTAGATGATGGTCGTCTTACAGATAGCCAAGGTAGAACAGTTGATTTTAAAAATACGATTATTATTTTAACTAGTAATTTAGGAAGTGAATTTATTCTTGATCAAAATGAAAATACAAATGAGTTAGTTATGAATGTTTTAAGAGCTTCTTTTCGACCAGAGTTTATTAACCGTATTGATGAAATTGTTATTTTCCATTCTCTTAAAAAGGATGTGGTTGGTTCTATTTTAGATAAAATTATTTTAGAAATTAACAATCGTTTAAATACTCATTATATTCGTGTAGAAATATCTTCTTTGGCACGAGAAAAAATTATTGAAGAATCTTTTGATCCAGAATTTGGAGCAAGACCAATTAAACGTTATGTCACCAAAAATATTGAAACATTACTTGCACGAGAAATTGTTAGTAGTAATTTAAATGTAGGTGATACTTTAGTAGTAGAACTTGTAAATGACAATTTTGTTATTCATAAAAAATAAATTTTTAACTACAATGTAATATGAAGTGGATATATTATATTGTAGTTTTTTTTGTAGGTATTTTTATTTGTAGTTCTTTGTTTTTTGTTCATCAGGTTATAGCTCTTGAACGTAACGTTTCTCCAGTTGTTTATCATAAACATGAAATTCATATGGATATTCCAAGTAATATGGATATTTCTTTGAAAAAAATTGTATTGAGTGAGTTAGATAAAAGAAAATTAAGTTTTTTAAATAATATAAGTAATGTTTCAGTACAAGATAATCTTACATATACGTTTTATGTAAGTTCTAAAACTTTTTTTTACGAACATTATGTATCTTATGCATTTTTTATTGAAACTTATACGGGAGGAGCTCATCCTAATCATGATATTTGGACTGTGGTTTATGATACTTCTAAAAAAGAAATTGTAGATATTTTTGATATTCTTTCCAATAATCCAAATGCTTTAATTTCTTTTTCTCGTAGTGTGAGAAGTGATTTGTTTTTTCATCCATCTATTGTAAATGTTACTTGGATGATGGAAGGAACAAAATCTATTCCTTCTAATTATGAAAGATTTATATTTACAAAAGAAGGTATTTTGTTTTATTTTATTCCTTATTCTATTGCTCCTTATAGCAGCGGAACTATTGAAGTAGTAGTACCTTATTAGAAAGAGGTTTCTTATGGCTCAAGAAAAAAATTTGCTTTTCCAAAAGAAAAAATATTTGTTGTTAAAAAAATCATTATATTATGGAACTTTTTTTCTCTCTTGTAGTGCATTTTTAGGATTGCAAAAAAAATATTCTACTTATCATGAATATAAAACAAAGGAATTTATTATAAATTCTGATGGGAATGTTTCTTCTATTCTTTATGATGGGAGATGTTTCTCTCAAAATTTTGTAATTCATTATGAACCATCTGTGAAAAGTAATGATGTTTATACAAGAAATATTGTGACTTATTCTTTAAAAGATGTTTTAGAAGGATGTCTTGATAAACCTTTATCACGCAAGATAGAAACGAGCTGTTATCCATTAAAAGAAAATTTGCAAATTTCTTTATTTATAGAAAGTGTTTTAGATGTTACTCCATCTCATATAGAACAAGTTTTACAAACACTTACTAATTTATTTTCTGTTTTAATAATAGATTGTTATGTTTTAGTGTTTACAACTCCATATTTGGAAAAAGAAAAAGAAAAGTTATCTTTAAGTTTCAAACAATAAATGTTTGCAAAAGTATTTAAACTCAGTTATAATAGAACAGGTATGGAAGGAGTTGTATTTTTATGGCAAAAAATACAGAAAAGATAACAATAAAAATTGAAGGAAAAGATTGGGAAAATGCTTTAGACAAATCTTTTAAGAAAAATGTAAAAGAAAAAAAGGTAGATGGATTTCGTAAAGGAGCAGTTCCAAAAGAAGTTTATTTAAAACAATTTGGAGTAGAATCTTTATATATGGATGCTATTGATTCTGTTACTGATAAATCTTTTGAAGATGCTATGTCAAAAAAGACTGTAGAACCAGTTATTCAACCTACAATGGATATTAAAGAAGTAGATAAAGATTCTGTTACATTAGAATTTACTTTTGTTGGAAAACCAGATATTAAATTAGGAGAATATAAAAATTTAAAAGTAAAAAAAGAAGAAGTTAAAATTACAGAAGAAGAAATTCTTCATGAAATTGAACATTTAAGAGAACAATTTGCAGAAATTCGTGTAAAAGAAGATGGTGTAGTAGAAGATCGTGATACAGCTGTTATTGATTTTGTTGGAACTGTAGATGGAGAAGTTCTTGAAGGTGGAACTGGTGAGAATTTTCCATTAGAAATTGGTTCAAATACTTTTATTCCTGGATTTGAAGATGGTGTGAAAGGAATGAAAGTTGGAGAAGAAAAAGACTTAAATTTAAAATTTCCTCAAGATTATGTAAAAGATTTAGCAGGAAAAGAAGTTACTTTTCATGTTACTTTACAAGAAATTAAAACAAGAGTTTTACCAGAAATTAACGAAGATTTCTTTAAAGATTTAGGTTATGATAAAGTTACTAATGAACAAGAATTAAAAGAAGAAGTAGAAAAAGTTTTAAAAAATGAAAAGCAAGCATCTATAGATGATCAATTTTTAGAGGCTGTTTTAGAAAAAGCTTCTTCTAATATGGAAGTTATGATTGATGAAGAAATTCTTCATGATGAAATTCATAGAATGATGCATCAATTTGAAGGTCAATTAAAAGCACAAGGTTTAAAATTAGAACAATATTTAGAATTTACTAAGACAACTATGGAGGATTTTCATAAAAATATGGAACCTGAAGCTTTAAAAAGAATTAAATATCGTTATTTAATGGAAGAAGTATCTTTAAAAGAAAATATTTCAGTAAGTGATGATGAGGCAATGAAAGATGCAGAAGAAATGGCTAAAAATTATGGTATTTCTAAAGATGAGTTAATCGAAGCTTTTGGTGGAATGGATATCTTAAAATATGATTCTAAAATGCGTAAAACATTAGAATTCTTAAAAGAAAATAATAAGTAAATAGAAGTATAGTTTTTATTAAGTTGTTGATAAAATATGTCAACAACTTTTTTTGTCAAGGAAATGTAAATTGACTTAAAAAGGGGGGGGGATATATTGTTACAATTATCTTATAGAAATATAGGTGAGTGTTATGAAAAAGAAA
>CANSRG010000035.1 GCA_947649355.1 uncultured Mycoplasmatota bacterium
ATGAATCAGTTACTTATCACTTATATTTATGGTTAGATGAAAAAGCTGGAAATGATATTATGGGACGTACTTTCCAATCAAGTATAGAAATCATTAGTGATGCCACGACAAAACAACCATAAAAAGCTTAAAAAATATGGAAAAGAAAATCCATATTTTTTCATGTTTCTAACAAAATTGAAATATTTTCCACTCTTGTAAAAGTCTTTTCTTTTTGCTAAAATAGAAGTGTACTTAAGGTGGTGTAAAATGGAAAATACCAATTTATTTGATGTGAAAGAACTAGAATGTGCCAATGCCAAACTAATTTTAAAAGAAGTAGCACAAGATTTATCAGAACGAGGATATAATGCAATTAACCAACTAGTTGGATATATCATAAGTGGAGATCCTGGCTATATTTCAAATTATAAAGAGGCAAGAATTAAATTATTATCTATTGATCGAGCAGAATTAGTTGGTTACATTTTAAAAGAATATTTAAAATGAGATTATTAGGATTAGATTTAGGAACAAAGACACTTGGAATTTCCATTAGTGATAAAACAAACAGTCTTGCAACACCCCTAAAAACTATTCATTTCTCAGAATCACAATATGAAAGTGTTTTAAAAGAATTAGAAGAAATAGTAAAAGAAAAAGAAATTACAGACTTTGTTCTTGGACTTCCAAAAAATATGAATAACTCTTTAGGTTTTGCGGCACAACGTTCCCAAAAATTTAAAGAATTATTAACAGAAACCTTTTCCATGCCAGTACATTTAATAGATGAAAGATTAACTACCGTAGAAGCAGAGAAAATTTTAATAAGTACAAATAAAAGTCGAAAAAAAAGAAAAAAAGTGATCGATAATGTCGCATCATCTTTAATATTAGAAACGTATTTAGAAAAAGAAAGAGGAAAATTATGAAAGAAGAACCGATAAATAATAGTGTGTTTACTGTAAAAGATGAAAACGGAAATAGTATAGAATGTGAAGTATTATTTACCTTTGAATCAGAAGAGACAAAGAAAAACTATATTGTATATACAGATAATCAAAAAGAGGAAAGTGGAGCATTAAAAGTATATGCTAATATCTATGATAAAAATGGAACAAACAAAAATTTAATGCCAATAGAAACTGAAGAAGAATGGAATACTATAGAATCAATATTAGCAAAATTAGAAGAACAAAAAGAGGAAAATAAGTAATGAAAAAAGTAGCAATTGTATTATCTATAATAATTATTATAGGCCTTGTTTTATTTACAGGTTTTTATATTTGGGGGACAAATGCAAAATCAAAAGAAGAAAAAATGATAAACTTTATAATTGACCCTGGTACACCAAAAACTACCATTGCCAAAAATTTAGAAAATGCGGGTCTTATTCGTAGTCAATACGCATTAGATATCTACATGATTTTATCTTCTCCAACGATTCAAGCAGGAGAATATATCTTAAGTCCTAATATGACACCAAAACAAATAATTGAAAAATTTCAAAAAGGTGATGTAAAAATAAATTCTGCAACAGTAACTTTAATAGAAGGAAAAAGAATAACAGATTATGCAGAAATTTTAGATGAAAAATATAGTTTTACAAAACAAGAATTTTTGAAAAAAATGACAGATATTGACTATATAACTTCTTTGGTAGAAAGTAAAAAGTATTGGTTTTTAACTGAATCAATTTTAGAACCAAGTATTTATTATCCACTAGAAGGTTATTTATACCCAGATACTTATGAGTTTTTAGAAACTGCAACAATAGAGGATGTAGTAGAAACTATTTTATCGCATACAGAAAAAAAACTAGAGCCATTAAAAGAACAAATTTTATCGAATTCCCGTTCCATTCATGAGCTACTAACCATGGCATCTATTGTAGAAAAAGAAGCAAATAGCAAACTAGATCGTCAAAAAGCATCCCAAGTATTTTATAAAAGGTTAGAGATGAATATGTCACTAGGAAGTGATGTAACAGCTTATTATGGAGTAAACAAAACGATGGGAGAAGAACTAACTATCAATGAATTAAATGACAATAATCCTTATAACACACGTTTGACAGATGGAACAATGAATGGTAAACTACCTATTGGACCAATATGTTCTTCTGATATAACTTCAATAGAAGCTGCATTAAGTCCAACAGATACAAACTATTTATATTTTGTGGCAAATGTTTGTACAGGAGAAGTATTTTTTCAAGAAAATTATCAAGAATTTATAGTAAAAGTAAGAGAATTACAAACCATTTGTGACAAAAACTAAGGAAGAGAGTTGTAAAATGAAACAAGCAATATTAGACATGGAAAGTTATGCCAAAGAAAATAATATTCCTATCATGCAAAAAGAAGGAATAGCATTTTTAATGAAATATATAAAAGCAAATAACATTAAAAATATTTTAGAAATTGGTTCAGCAATAGGCTATTCAGCAATTTTAATGGCATCTAGTAACAATGATGTAAAAGTAACAACAATTGAAAGAGATGAAACTTGTTATTTAGAATGTTTAAAAAATGTCAAAAAATGTGAATTTGAAACAAAAGTAAGCGTAGTTTTTCAAGATGCTTTAGAATTAAATCTTGCAGAAGGAACAGAATTTGATTTAATCTTTATTGATGCTGCAAAAGGACAATATAAAAAGTTTTTTGAAAAATTTAAATATTTTTTAGCCCCAAATGGAGTTATTATAACAGATAATTTAAAATTTCATGGTTATGTAGGAAAATCAGAAACTATTGAAAGTAAAAATTTAAGACAATTAGTAGAAAAAATTGAAGGATATATTGATTTTTTAAAAACAAACGAAGAATTTGAAACAAAATTTTATGATGTAGGAGATGGAATTTCCATCAGCACGAGAGTAGAAAATGAAAAATAACTATTTAGTGATACCTTCTCACAATTTAAAAAAGAAAAGTCCAAATGTAGACTTTCTTTTTCCGTTAAAAGGCTATTGTGTAGGATTTAAAAAAGAATATACATTAGAAGAAATAGATAAAGATTCTTATGTATATATCAATCGTTTGTTAGATAGTGAAAAAATAGAATCCTTAAAAAAAATTTTACCAGAATTAGAAAAACAAAAAGGAATTGTTTTTGAAGATTTAGGAGTATTAGAACTTATAAAAGAAGAGAAAAAAAATATTTCTTTAATTTTTTATGCAACTCACGCAAATTGTAGCAAAGATACAATAAATGCTCTTTTAGATTATGTAGATTCCATAGTAATTTCTCCTGACATAACAACAGAAGAAATAAAAGAGATTTTAAAAAAAGCAAAAAAGAAAGTATGTCTTTATACTTTTGGACCAATTCCTTATATGTATTCAAGAAGAACATTATTAAAAAATTACCAAGAAAAATTTTCACTAGAAAGAAAAAATGAATTAGAACTAGAAGAGACAAGTACAAATAAAAAATTTGTTTTTATAGAAAATGAATATGGAACTGTGGTATTTGATGAAAAAAAACTAGATGGAAGAATTTTTTTAAATGAGGAAAATATTTCTTATCATCTTCTTAATTTAGATTGGGAAGAAATAGAAGATTTATCAGTTTGGATAGAAGAATTTGAAAAGAAATTACCAATAAAAAATACTACAGATGGTTTTTTAAATCAAAAAACAATTTATCGTCTTCCACCTAGAAAGGAGAGTTAAAATGGAACTACTCGCTCCTGCAGGAGATTTAGAAAAACTAAAATTTGCCCTTCATTATGGTGCAGATGCGGTTTATATTGGAGGCCAAAATTTTAGCTTAAGAGCAAATGCCAAAAACTTTTCTTTAAAAGACATAGAAGAAGGAGTGAGTTTTGCTCACGAAAGAGGAAAAAAAGTCTATGTTACAGTAAATATAATTCTTCACAATGAAGATGTAGAAGGATTAGAAGAGTATTTAAGAAAATTAAGTGAAATAAAAGTAGATGCAGTTATTGTAAGTGATATTTATATCATAAAAAAAATCCAAGAACTACAAATTCCACTAGAAGTGCATTTATCGACTCAAGCAAGTGTAATAAATCCTTACGCAGCCAATTTTTATAAAAATTTAGGAGTTACAAGAATTGTTTTAGGAAGAGAAGCAAGTAAAATAGACATAAAAAAAATAAAAGAAAAAACAGGTTTAGAATTAGAAGTATTTATTCATGGAGCAATGTGTACCTCCTACTCAGGAAGATGTGTATTATCAAATGTAACAACAAATAGAGATGCTAATCGTGGTGGCTGTGCTCAAATATGTAGATGGACTTTTAAAGAAAAAGAAAATCAAATATTTAGTATGACTAGTAAAGATTTAAACATGATTCCACATATAAAAGAAATGATAGACATAGGAGTAAATTCATTTAAAGTAGAAGGTAGAATGAGAGGAATTTACTATATTGCCACGGTGATAAATACCTATCGAACTTTAATCGATAAAATAAAAGAAAATACTTTGACAGATAAAGAAACAAAATATTACTTAGATATTCTAAATCGATGTGCAAATAGAGAATCAACTCCCCAATTTTTTGAAAAAATTCCTACAAAAAAAGAACAATATTTTCTAGGAAGAATGGAAGTATCTAATCAAGATTTTTTAGGATTAGTACTAGATTATGACGAAAAAAATAAAATAGCAACAATCGAACAAAGAAATTATTTTAAAATTGGCGATGAAGTAGAATTTTTTGGTCCAAAAAAAGAAACATTTTCCTATAAAATTCATACAATAGAAAATGAAAATAATGAAAAAATTGAAGTAGCAAATCATCCAAATATGATTGTAAAATTATTTGTACCAGAAAAACTAGAAAAGTACGATATGATGCGTATAAAAATATTTGACAAACAAGATTATTTATAGTAATATGTTTGAAGTAATTTTAAGGAAAGAGATGAAACATGAAACAACAAATCATTTTAACTCCAGAAGGATATTTAGAGTTAGAAAGTGAATTAAATGAGTTAAAAAACGTGGTACGTCCACGAATCATAAAAGATTTAAAAGATGCAAGAGCACAAGGAGATTTATCTGAAAATGCAGATTATGATTCTGCAAGAGATGAACAAGCTCAAGTAGAAGCAAGAATTAAAGAACTAGAATATAAATTAGAACATAGTACAATTGCCGAGAAAGGTAGTGAAGGAACAATTTCAATTGGCTCATTTGTAACAATTTTATATGAAGATAATGAAGAAGATGAATATCAAATCGTAGGTTCTCTTGAAGCAGATCCTCTTGATAATAAAATATCAAACGAAAGTCCAATTGGTGTTGCTGTAATAGGTCATAAAAAAGGAGAAATTGTAGAAGTATCTAGTCCAAATGGCTCTTATAAAGTAACGATTAAAGATGTAAAATAATAAAACCAGGAAAAAATCTGGTTTTTTTTGATAAATAACAATTGATTTAAAAAAACATATTATTACTATTTCAATATGGCAAACAAAGACTCATAAAATAAATCGAGTTGCAATAACAAATAAACTAAAAAAACACTATAGAAAAATTTAGAAATATGCTATAATTGTTTTAAGAAAGCAGGGATTGTATGAAAAAAAATAATGGCTTTGCCGTGAAAGAAATGATTATTTTAAGTGGCATACTTGCGATAGTTTTTGCAATACTTATAACAAAAGTAAGTTTTGCATATAAAGATGCATTAAGAGAAGAAGATACAAAAAATGGAATCAAAAATTCTTTGCTAATCGCTGCTAAAGCATACGCAGAAGGAAAAAAAGAGGAATTTAAAAAAGAAGAAACTTTTATATATGGTAGTGATTTAATAGATGCAGGTTATCTTGTGGATGCAGAAGAATTAGGATATAAAAATATTAAAATTAAAATTAACTTTGTGGAATCTTCTAAAAAATTTAATGCAGAAATAGTAAACGAATGACAATTACTAAAACATTATTTTTAAATGCTACAAGATGTCCTAAATATATCACTTTAGAAGAAAAGAAAAATCAATTGTTAAAAGATGACATATCCTATGAAGAGTATAAAGAACAAGAGCAAAAGAATCACTTAAAAGAAATGTTTTCAAATATGGAAATAGAAGAAAATAAATTAGAAGAAGTAAATAAGAAATTAGAAGCAATGTTACCATTTTATAAACAAGTAGAAATAGAAGCTGCTAAACAAGTATTAAAAGAATTTGGTGGTAAAGTATTGTTTGCCGAAGACACAAAAGATCAAGTGAAATTCTCTTGTACCAAAAATAATAATCAATATCTTTGTTATGTAGATATATATAATGAAACAGAAGAAGAAATAAATATTATTGAAGTAAAAGCTACAACAGCCAAAAAATATTTAGATTTAAAAGAAAATAATTATTCAATTTGGAAAAAGAAAAAAAATGTCTATTATTTAAAAGGGGAATTAAAAGATTATCCTTTAGAAAAAGAAATGACAAAAGAAAAATATGAAGAAAAAAGAAATAAACTTTTTAATCGCTTTAAATTAGGAGAATACATTCATGATTTAGCAGTTCAAAGGATGATAATCGAAGGACAATTAGGAAAAGAGAAAAAAGTTCATTATTACCTAGCTGTATTAAATAATTATTATATTTATGATGGAGAAAAAGAGAAAGATGGAACACCATTATATAAAAAGGATAAAAGAGGAAACGAGATAATTACATTTTTCCAATTAGATGAAGTTACAAAAGAAAAAGAACAAGAAATAAAAAAAGAAAGAGAAAACTTAGAAAAATGGATAGAAGAAAAAGATTCAAGCTTTAAACAATTAGGAGATTACTGTGGATATAAAACAGAAAAAGAATGTATTTATTTTAAATCGGAGTGTGCCTCTTGTATTCCAAAGAAAAATAGTAGTTTAAATTATATTCAAAATAGAAAAGGCTTCAAATTGCCAAATAAAGAAACTGTAAAAGGATTAGAACTTATAAACAGAGGATATTTACACATGTTAGATATTAAAGAAGAAAGGCTTGAAACAAAAAATCATAAAATTCAAAGAAATTGTGTAGAAAATAAAGAAGAATTTATTCAAAAAGAAAAAATAGAAAAAGCCATTTCTACTTTAGAATATCCAATTTATTATTTAGATTTTGAAACATTTCCTTGTCCTTTACCTAGATTTAAAGGAGAATGGCCATATATTCAAAGTCCGTTTGAATTTAGTCTTCATATAGAATCTGCTCCTGGAGTTTGTGAAAAAGAAAAAGATAATTATGTATTTTTAGCAAGTACTTCAAAAGATGAAAGAAAAAAACTAATAGAAGAACTTTTAAAACATGTTAATGAAGAAAAAGGAATCTTATTTGCACAAAATGTATCTTTTGAAAAAGCTAGATTAAAAGAATTAGCAAATATTTTCGAAGAATATAAAGAACCATTGATGAAACTTTATGATAAAGGATTTGATTTGCTTTGGCTAATAAATAATAATAAAGAACTTTATAAAAAATTAGGATTTAAAAAAGAAGAATGTGAGACAATAAATTATTATCACGAAAATTTGTGTGGTTCTTATTCCATAAAAAAAACTTTGCCTATTTTTAGTCAATCATCTTATCAAGATTTAGAAGTCAAAAATGGAACAGATGCTATCGTAGAATATGCAAGATATGACCTTATGAGCGAAAAAGAAAGAAAAAGAAAGCAAGAAGCATTAAAAACATATTGTTGCCAAGATACTTGGGCAATGGTAGAAATATTAAATGGCTTACGAAAAAAAGTAAGGAAAGAAATTGTAAATTGACTGTCAAAAAAAGTGAGAATAGTTGTATCAAATGAAAATTATTTAGTATGATAGTATTGTAAGGACGTGATGAATATGCTAAATCCTTCAATTGATAAACTATTAACAATAGTAGATTCAAAGTACAAATTGGTACATGTAGCATCAATACGTAGTAAAGAAATGTTAGAAAATAATCATTATCAAATGGCACAAAAAGAATATACCAATAAACGTACCATTGGAAGGGCATTAGAGGAATTAGAAAAAGGACTTATTACAGTTATTCAAAATAATGAAAAATAATAGGTTCTTTTTCTATGCAAAAAAATAAAATGTGTGACAAAGAAACAAACAAAAAGAAAAAAAGCTCATAAATTATAGTATAGAAAGGAGATAATTTATGAGTCGAATATTATTAAATGGAGAAGATCAAATTACTAATCCCTATAAAAAGAATACTCATGAAGCACTAGATATAGTAAAAAAAAGGTATCAACAAGACACCATTATTGCACATAGTGATGGAACAGTAGTAATGGTCCAAACAAAAATTCCTCATGATCCAGGCTCTACTGGAAATAGAAGTTATGGAAATTTTGTGAAAATAAAGCATCAAGATGGCTATTATACCTTGTATGCTCATCTAAAAGAAGTATATGTAAAAAAAGGTCAAAAGGTGACAAAAGGAGAAAAAATAGGTTTCATGGGACAAACAGGAAATGCTTATGGAATTCATCTTCATTTTGAAATAAGAAATAGCTATGATAGAAGAATTGATCCCACTCCTTATTTAGATAAAGACTTGCCAAAAAACGAAAATAAAATATATTATCAAGTGTATGATAATGTAAAAAAACAATGGTTACCAAATGTAGCAGTAAATACTGGAGAATATGCAGGAAACTTTAAAAATGCAATCGGTGGAGTTTACGCGGATAAATACAAACTAAGAGTACACGACTTGAAAAAAGGTTACTGGCTTCCGTGGGTAGAAAATAGAGAAGACTACGCAGGAAATTTAGGAAATAACATAGATGGAATACAAATAGATAATGCTATTTATCGTGTTCACATAAAAAATGGTTCATGGTTACCATGGGTTTCTAAAGTAGACAACACGAGTAATGGTTATGCAGGAATCTATGGAAAAGCAATTGATGCAATAGAAATAAAATAACTAGAACAAAATAAGAATACACTTCCAAAAGGAGGTGTTTTTCGGTGGTTTCAAAAGAGCAAAAATTAAAAGAACATAATAATGATATTAAAAAGATTATTTTAAAGAATACATCTCAATTAAGAATTATTAAAAATAAATAAATTTTCTAAAAAATGAAAAAAATACTTGCAAGCATTCTTATTCTATGGTAAGATGAATATGTTCTTTGGGGGACTAGCTCAGTTGGCTAGAGCATCTGCCCTGCACGCAGAGGGTCGCGGGTTCGAGTCCCACGTCCTCCACCAAAAAAGAATTTAATCCCATTTTGGGATTTTTTATTTTGTGAAAGGAAAACAAGTAACAAATAAAGATTGACGAAGAAAAGAAATTTTTTTAAAATAAAGGCTAATAAAGGACTAGGTGAGAACTTGAAATCTATAAATTTATACATCGATGAATCTGGTAATTTAGGAACAGGAATGGGTAGATACTTTTTAATAGTAGCTTTAGAAATTAAAGAAGAAAATATAAAGTCTATAAATAAAAGAGCTGGAAGAGTAATAAATCGTTTTAAAATAAAAAAAGGAATAAAGAAACAAGAGGAAGTAAAAGGTTCAAAATTAAAAGAAGAAGATAGATTAAACTTACTAAAAAGTATTTTATTTCGAGGTGTACAAGTTCGTTATATAGTTTTAGATTTAAAATATACAACCATGCTTCTAAAAAAGTCAGAGGATAAAAATGCTTGTTTTAACTATTTAGTTCAATTATTATTAAAAAAAGTGATAGAAGACTATCCAAGTTTAAAAGAAGTCAATTTATTTTTAGACAAACGAACTGTAAAAATAGGAAATAAACTTTCACTAAAACCATATTTGTATAATAAATTAGTATTAGAAAAATTAGAACAAGAAAAAAATGTGAAGAGAATAGAATTTAATATTACATATATGGAATCAGAAAGTTGTTATTTAATAGAGTGGGCAGATATCATCGCGAATGCTATTTATAAAAAATATCATTTAAAAAATGAACAATACTACAAAAAAATAAAACCATATATTATTCATGAAAGTAAATTTCCATCAAAAAATTTTGGTTGTTGACGAAAGAAAAAAAAGATGTTACTCTTGATTTAGAAATGGCATCTAAGCCTTATAAACTTTATTTTTTAATATAAGAGTTATTTCTTAGCTCAGGTTTATAAGCATTGCCATTTTTTATAAAAAATTTCAAAAAACTCTTTCTTTTTTTTTAAAATAAAACTATAATTATATATGGAAAAGGAGTTTTGAGTTATGAAAGATTTTACAAATGAAAACGTGAGCAAAGAATATTCAAAAAATAAAAATTTGCTCTTAATTGGTTTATTTGCTTATGCTTTGGCAATAGTTGTGATTTGTTGGGGATATTTTAAAGCTCCAAGTGATGGAGAATCAATGAAAGATTTAACTTTAAATAACCCTGTAGAAAATAAAAAAGCATATCTAGATGTACAAGGAGTTTCTCCTACATTTTATAAATCAGGCACATTTGGATATTATTTTGCGGTTGATGATGAATACTTCTATGTTATAAAAATGACAGAACAAAAATACAATGAAATTAAAGATGCAAGTAGTGAAAATATTAAAAAAATTATTGGTGGAACTAAAAGTGCAACTTCATTATCTAGCATGAAATCAAGTGCAATTAAAGCATATAATACACTACTTCCTGAAGGAGAAAAAAAATTAACTACAAGTGATTATGATAATGAGTTTAGTTCAATCTACTTAGATTTAGATGCAACAACTACAGAAACAAAAGATATTGCTATGGTAATTGCAGGATTAGTGGCTATATTTGGTTTTGCTTTTACATTAGCAGGTGGTCTTGCTACAAGAAGATTTAAGAAAAAAGTAGAGAAATTAACAGAAGAAGAAAGAGTAAAAATTGACAAAGAAATGAATGATAAAGACGCTTTCTACTATAAAAATGCTCATACTTATTTGACAAAAAATTATATTGTAAATTTCTCAAATACATTTGAAGCAATTCCTTACAAAGATGTTATTTGGGTTTATAAATATGAACTACGTCAAAATGGAATCAAATCACAACAAAACGTTCAAGTAATGACAAGAGATGGGAAAAACCATGCCATCGCGACACTTACTGGATTAACAAAAAAAGCAAACGATGTATTCAATGAAATCTTAGAAACAGTAGCTGAAAGATGTACAAATGCTTTAATTGGATACACAAAAGAAAATAGAGCAAAAGTAAATGAATTGATTGTAAAACCTGAAAAAAAGAAGAAAAAACAATAATCTTCTTTTTTTTTGTGGTTAAAAAAAATCTCTAGTTGTACTGGAGGTTCTAAAGAGCTTAAGCATTGCATAGAAAAACCTCCTTTGATAAAATAAGTGCATTTAAACGTCATACAAATTTAAAATAAAAATTGGAAGTAGAAACTTTTGGGCAACTAGATATTATGTAAGTACAGTAGAATTGAATGAAGCTACGATTAGAAAGTACATAAAAGAGCAAGAAAATGAAGATATGATGCAGGATAAACTAACTAAAAAATATCGCAGTATATTGAAATTACACAAGGCTTGAACTAAGAGAAAGCAAGCTTTTATTTGCGAGCTTGTACCTTATAGGCCATGTGAAAACCACGTCTTTTAGGCGTGGTTAGTTATTATTTAAAGAAAATGAACTTTTAAAATCTGATCAAAATATAACGAAGTAGAATCGCCAAAATATACTTTAAAGCTATTTTTACAAATTGAAGAAAGAATTCCTTGTTTTTTATAAATTTTACCTTCATAAAAATATTCTATTTCAATAACAGATTTCGTATGAAAAGCCATTAAAATATCTTTTTCTAATACTTCTAATTCATCTAAAGAAAGAGTAGGCTTTGAAATGATTTTTCTTTTTTCAGAAAGTTCATGAAGTAACGATTTAGATTGTAATAAAGAATCAAATGGTGCCCACCTTATATCACTACGATTAGACATGATGTCCTCCAATCTTTTCGTTGCGATCTTTTAATGTAGAATAAGAAAGCAAACTAGAAGCATGTAAAATACTATTTTTACCAAATTTTTCTTTTACTTCATCTATTACACTAAAAACACGTTCTTCAAGAGATAAATAATCTAAAGTTTCAAATAAATTTAATTGAAGTCCTTCTTTCTTAGAAAGCCTTCCTAAAGAAATAGAAACTTTTCTAATAGGACTAATTCCATCATAAAACATTAAAAATATATTTTGAGCAACTAAAAATAAATCACTATCAAAATCTGTTGCATTTTGAAGTTTCATAGAGTGAAAAAAGCCACCACCCACAGTTTTAGAGTAATGAAAACCTAATCCTAAAAGTCCTGCCTCAAAACCAGATTTTCGAAGTCGATAGGTTAAAACTTCTAACATTTCTTTAATAATAAGCAAAATCTCATCCCCAAAATAATCTCGCATTAAAACTTGACTATGATGAAAAGATTTTTCTTTACTTTCTTTGTTAAAATGTTTAATAACTGAATCATCCTCTCCATTCGCATGACACCATAATTCATAACCAATAACTCCAAATTTATCTTTTAATTTATTTTTATCATAACAAGCTAAATCTTTCACAGAAAAAATACCAAGAAGGTTTAATTTACGTTCCATACGAGGTCCAATTCCCCAAACTAAAGACAAAGGAGAAATAGACCAAAGTTTTGTTGGAATATCCGCTAAAGTCCATTTTGCAATTCCATTTTTTTCATTTTTAGCTTCTATATCCATCGCTACTTTTGCCAAAAAAAGATTAGGTCCAATTCCACAAGTCGCGGTAAGATGTGTTGTATTATAAATAGTAGAAAGAATTTTTTTAGCAAGTTCTTGATCACTCATTTTATAATAATTTAAATAATCCGTTACATCTAAAAAACATTCATCAATAGAATAAATATGAAGATCATCTTCACTCACAAAATCTAAATAAATTTGGACTATTCTTTTAGACATTTCAATATAACGAGACATTCTCGGATTTACTTTTAAATATTTTATATGTTTAGGAATATCATAAAGTCTTGTTCGTCCTTTAATACCTTGTTTTTTTAAATAAGGAGTAACAGCAAGAGAAATCGCTCCATTTCCTTGTTTAGTATTCGCTACAACTAAAGGTGTTGTAAAAGGATTTAAGTTACGGTCTACACATTCTACAGAAGCAAAAAAACTTTTTAAATCAATACATAAAATATGTCTTTCCATTTTTACACCTCCAAAAAAACATTTGTTCGTCAAAAAAAATTATAACAAAGAAAAATAAATATTACAATTGCCAAAATATGGTAGAAAAAAAGAAAAAAAATATGATATGATAACAAAGAAAAAAAGCGGTGAAAAAATGAAAAAAATAATTGTTTTAATCAAAAAAATAATAACTTTTATAATTGGGTTATTCTTATCTTTCTTTTCCTCACCTTATGAAAACAAGAAGAAAATAAAAAAAGAAAACGAAAGCCCTAAAAAGGTTAAAATAGGAAAAGAAAAGAAAGAAGAAAAAGAAGATGATGAGTCCACAAACGAAGGATTTTTAAAAGAACTTTCCATTTTTAAAAATGAAAAAGAATATCAAGAAATATTTCAAAAACTAATAGAAGAAATTTTTTATATTAAAATAGAAAATCTTTCTATAGAAGAAAAAGAAAAATTAAAAAAATACGAAGAAAAATTAAAAAAACAAATTAAAAATGAACAAATATCGGAAGAAAAACAAGTAAGTTTTTTAACGGAAAAAATAAAAGAAGTAAAAAAAACGTATCAAAAAAAAGAAGAGATAGAAAAGAATCAAATAAAAATCAATCAAGAAAAAGAATTACCCAAAAAAGAAAATCAAGAACCGCAAATATTTGTAAAGAAAAAAGAAGAAAAAAAAGAAGAAATCATTCAAACAGAAAAAAAAGTTGAAAGCGAAAAAGAATTTTTAAAAGAAGAAAAGCAATTAGAGAGAAAAGAACAAGAAATCATTTTAAATGTAAAAATATTAGAAGAACCAAAAATAGAAATCGAAAAAGAACCTGTCAAACAAGAAAGAAAAGAATCTTTAAAGAAAGAAGAGAAAACAAATGATTTTGAAAAAGAGCATAAAGAACCAGTTTATGAAAAAATAAATCCAGAAAAACTAGAAGAAGAAACAAAGCACATAATAAAAATCGCGACAGAAGAAATAAAAAAAGAAGAAGTAAGAGAAAAAGATTATGAGAAAGTAGAAAGTTTATTAAAAGAAAAAATAGAAAATTTAGAAAATCTTCTTACGTTATCTTTAAAAGAAGAAGAAAAAATAAAACTTCAAAAAGAAATAGAAAAGAGAAAAAATTATCAAAATAAAATAAACTTTTATAAACAAGAAGAATTAGAACAAATAAGAGTCTCTTTAGAAGAAGAAATAGAACCTATAAAAATAGATAACATCAAAAAAGAATTTGAAGAAATAGAATTATCTTGGAATTTAGAATATCAAAACCATTGTTTAAATAAAAAAAATAAAACCGAAGAAGAAATAAGAAATATGGAAAAAAATTTTATCAAAGAAAAGTTTCGTCTTTCTTGCCAAAATATAGAGTTTCCATTTTTATTTAGTATTCCTTTTATAAAAAATAAATATATATATATGTTTCTTACAGGAATTCTTTTATTTACAAATTTTAATTTTATAAAAAGAATGTTATTTAAAGAACAAGAAATAGAAAAAATAAATTTTATAAATATAAAAAATGGCAGAGATGCTTTTCTAAAATCTTCTAATTTGTTAAAAAACAATATAGAAACATTTATTAAATTAAAAGAACTTACATTTATAAAATATCCCGAACTAATAGAAGATCAAGAATTATTAGTATATATAAATACGATAGAAACAACACTAATGGAAAAATTAGAAGAAGTAAAAAAAGAAGAACAAATGCTAAAAAAATATTTTCCAAAGAAAAATATTTTAGTAAGAAAGTTAGAAAGGAAAATATAAAAATGAATTTAAAAAAAGAAATTTGGACAAAAGAAGATTACAAAGAATTTAAAAAATATTTAAAAGAAATAGGAGAAGAAAATTATAAAATATTTCATAAGAAATTAACACCTACAAAATATGAAATTTTAGGAATAAGAGTACCAATTCAAAGAAAAATAGCAAAAGAAATTAGTAAAGGAAATGTGATATCATTTTTAGCTTTATGTGAAACAGATTATTATGAAGAAATAAATATTGAAGGATTTGTGATTGCCAATTTAAAGGAAAATTTTGATTTATATTTTGATAAATTTATAGAAAAAATAGATAATTGGGCGACATGTGATAGTTTTTGTAATAGTATAAAACAAATAGAGAAAAACAAAGAAAAATATTTTAAAAAAATTACAGAATTACTAAAAGAGACACATCCATTTAAAGTTCGTGTAGGCATAGTACTACTATTATCTTATTATGTAGAAGAAAAATATATAAAAGAAATCATATTAAAAATAGAGGAAATAAAAAGAAAAGAATACTATATCAATATGGCAATCGCGTGGTTAATCGCGGAATGTTTCATAAAATATCCAAAAATAACTATGCCTTATATAAAAGAAAATAATTTATCTTCTTTTACTCAAAATAAAACGATTAGTAAAATAAGAGATTCTTATAGAGTATCAAAAGAGATAAAAGAAGAGTTAAAAAAATATCGAAAATAAATTGTAAAATAAGAAAAAAAGATTGAAAAAATAAAACTTCTTATGCTACAATGAATAAGATAAGAGGTAGAAAAAAATGGAATTAGTAAATAGAACAAAAATTTGTCTCGTCTTGTTATTGATAGCTGGCATCGTATTATTAACAGGATGTGAAAAAAAAGATTTGACAAAAGGAGAAATAAAATCTTGGCAAAGTGAAGAAACAATAAAATTTGAAGAAACCGAAGAAGTTACTAATTATATAAAAATAGTAACGAACAAAGAGGAAGTAATTTTATTAGAATTATATCCAGAAATAGCACCAATCACGGTAAAAAATTTTCAAAAATTAGTAAGTGAAAAGTTTTATGATAATTTAATATTTCACCGAGTAATAGAAAATATGATGATTCAAGGAGGAGACCCTCAAGGTACAGGATTTGGTGGAAGTGACGAAACTATTAAAGGAGAATTTTCTTCTAATGGAGTAAAAAATGATTTAAAACATGAAGCTGGGATAATTTCTATGGCAAGAAGTAATGAGCCAGATTCAGCTTCTAGTCAATTTTTTATCTGCGTAGATACGGTGTCTTTTTGGGATGGAGAATATGCAGCCTTTGGTAAAGTGATTGCGGGTTTTGATGCAGTAGAAAGAATTTCAAAAGTAACAACAAATACGCAAGATAAACCAGAAACGATTCAAAAAATGACTTCTATACGTTTTGTAAATATCGAGAAAGAATAATTCTTTCTTTTTTTGGGATAATTGTCA
Source organism: uncultured Mycoplasmatota bacterium (assembly GCA_947649355.1). Classification (GTDB taxonomy): domain Bacteria; phylum Bacillota_I; class Bacilli_A; order RF39; family UBA660; genus Ventrenecus. The sequence goes on from CANSRG010000035.1 coordinate 16,323, forward strand.
AATAGTGTGTGTAGATACAAAAAAGTGATAATTATTGAAATA
>CANSRG010000036.1 GCA_947649355.1 uncultured Mycoplasmatota bacterium
TAAATGTTACATTAAAACAACTTAAACTTACAATATTTTCAGATGTTTGCTCTAAAATTTTTACCCATGCTGCATAAGAAATTCCTACTACAAAAAGCACTCCAATCAGTATTCCTACTACTAATAATCCTTTTTTCTTGTTCATACAAAATCACCCTATATTTCTATAAGATAATTGTATCATCATACCCCCCCCCCCTAAGTCAATTTACATTTTCTTGACGTTCACTATTTTTAGACATTTGAAGATTAGATGTTATCGTATTCTAACAATTAAAAAAGACAATTTTATTGTTAATTTAGTCATTATCCAAAATTGTCTTAATACTTTTGTAGATTACTTTTAAGAAAAATTAAACTCGTTATCTGCATGAATTGAAAATTTTATATTTAATGTTTTATGCATTTTCTAAAAAAAAAGATTATAAAAAATAACTAATATAATCTTACAAAAATATATCTTTTAAAATTGATTTCAAATTATTCTTATCATATCTTAAAGAATCTTGATAAGCACGATTTATTATTTTTTGTTTTTGAGACATTTTTAAATTTTGATATTCTTTTATTTTTCTCGCTAACACACTACCATCAAAATCATTTAAGTAAGTAAAAGAATTTTCTTTATTTACTAAATATTCTCGTGGTCCATATAAAGTACAACCAATTACAAAAGTTTTAGATGCCATCGCCTCTAACCCTACAAGCCCCAAAGATTCACTTTTTCGTTTAGTAGGAAACAAAAATAAATCCATAGCATTATAATATTTTGAAAGTTCTTCTTGATTCACAAAAGATTTTTGAATAATTTTATTTTCCAAATGATAATTCCTTACTAAAATATCAAATTCATCTTGCATAGAACCGGTACCAATAACAAGAATTTTAATTCCTTCTAACGATTTTTCTTTATGAAGTTTATGAACAGCATTTAATAAATTATCCCATCCTTTATCTTGCTCAATTCGACTAACAAACCCATAATAAATATATTTTTCATCTAACCCTAACTCTTTTTTACATAAAAGGGAATCTCTAGGATAAAAAACTTGAGTATCTATTCCAGAAGATGGATAAAGAATAATCTTTTCTGAAGAAATATTATATTCTTTCTCCAAAATATCTTGAAAATACGTAGATGGAGAAACTACAATATCTGCAAAAGACAAACAATATTTACTTCTTTTTACATTCTTTAAATCTAAATTAGAATCAGGAACAATATCATTACCATGTACATTACACACTAACTTTGTATGAGGACTAGTCCATCTTGCAAATAATAAAGGGTATGTAGATAATGAAACAAAATGAACATAAAAGTAATCATACGAAAGAAAAATAGATTGAAAGAAAGCTTTCAAATACAAAAATGTATAACCAAATATTTTTCCAATCAATGAATCTTGTTTTTTCTTATAAACGACATCTACATGATATTGAAATTGTTCTAAACTTACTGTTGTATTTAATACAAAAGAGCCATAATGTTTATACTTCTTAGAAGGATACATATTAGTAACTAATAGTATTCGTTTGTTATCAAGGTCTTTTTTAGATGAAGAAATAGATGCGAGAAGAAAACTAACAGAAACACTTATAAATACATTTCCACTAAAAATAGATAAGAAAACCACAAAGAGAAATACATACCAAAAAACTATATTTTTAACATGTAAAAGAAAATATCCAAAAAGAAGAACAAATAATAAAAATCCAACTATTCCAAGAGAAAAGAAAATGTCTATAAAATCAATTTTAGTAAAAGAAAAAAAATCTACTCCAAAAATTTGTTCTTCTATATTTAAGGATTGATAAGCATTCCAATTTTCTTGCAATAATGAAATTCTATCATCAAAAAGAAACTGTTCTATAGAAAAAGAATTTATTGGAACAAACACTACAAGAAGAGAAAGAATACCAACAAGTCCAATCAAAAGAAAATTCCATTTTTTTTCAAAAAAGCTTTTGCGATTTATAATACATAGTAAAAAAATGGTAAGAAAACTAACAATTCCTAAAGATGGTGATTGAAACATAAAAATACTTAACAAAAGAAGTAATGAAAAAATACTTTTTGCAAAATAATTCGAATGATGAAAAATTCTATAAAGTACGATAGGAAGACATATGCACATTGAAGTAATAACTTCCATTTTAATTAGATAATAATTTTCATTGGTAACTCCTAAATGCAAACTAAATGGAATAATAAATAACATGAAATAAATCCAAAATAACTTTGCAAAAGAAGAATAAGAAAAACTAATTTTTTCATTCGAAGTAAAAAATAAAAGACACATTGGAAAAAAGAAAACTTGTACTAAAAAAAAGCCATTTTCAAAAAGAGAAAACCCCTTTAAATAGATATATAACATTTGAATAATAACATAAGAAAATATAATTCCTAAAGAAATACGATGTTTTTTTTGACTTATTAAGAAAATCGTAAAATAAATAATTAAAAAGAAATAAAAAACAAACAAAACAGGCTTTGAAAAAACATTAGGAAAGAAAAGTCGAACAAATAAAAGAAAGGGAAAAAGATAAAAAAGAATTTTAAAAAATACAGATTCTAAATAATTAAATTTTTTTTTTATTTTTTTTTCTTTATTAAAAACAAACAATTTACTAAAAATATAATTTACTACAATAACAATAACCTGACTAAATAATTTAACTAATTTATCATTGATTTTAAAAAGAGTAACTAGAACAAACATGAAAGTCATGTCCATAATAAGAGTAATAACTCTAGAACCAACAAAACTTGTTGCTTCTTTCCATCTATTTTCATTCTTACTTTTAAAAACAAAAATTCGATTTGCAAAATAAGCAAATATCACAGACAAAATCCAACTTATCACATTGGCAATTTGTAATTCAAATCCATTATCTGGATGCAATATGGTATAAGTTAATCCATAATAAACTACTAAGCTAACTAAAGTTGTAAGAACTCCTACAATTAAATAACGAACGATTTCAAAAATTTTTTCTTTATTTTTCATCTTCTACCACTCCTTTTTTAGGAAATAAAATTTCTGTTTTTAAAACAATAAATAAAAATACTATCATTAAAGCAAAATACAAAAATAAAGCATAAGAAAATTCACCCATAGCATATAAAATAGAGGCTCCTGAAAATCCAATGTTAATAGTATAAATAACACCTAAAGATGCTTTCGTAGAAAATTTCATTTTTAAAAGTTGATGATGTAAATGATCTTTATCTGGAGTAGTAAAAGGATTTTTCTTTTTTAAACCTCTTCTTAAAATAGATAAAAATACATCAAATATAGGAGTTGCTAATATAAGAAGTGGAATAATTAAAGAAGTAAAAGTCGCAAGTTTAAATCCGTATAATGCTGTCGTAGCAACCATAAGACCCATAAAATTACTACCAGAATCACCAATATATATTTTTGCTGGTGGAAAATTATAAACTAAAAAACCAAGTAAAGAACCAATCATTAAAATAGCAATAGTAGTATCAATATTACCAGCCATTTGTAAAAGGAGTGCAATTGTCAAAATAGTCAAAAAATAAATAATAGAAATTCCACTAGAAAGACCATCCATTCCATCAGATAAATCAATAGCATTGATAATTCCAATCATAAAAATAATGGTTACCAAATAATTAAATGGTTCAGGAAAAACTAAATCAGCTCCTAATATCGTAAAGTGATCAATTGTGATATGTCCATATAAAACTATAATCGCAACAGAAATCAATTGGCCTAGAAGTTGGTATTTTGCACTAATAGGTTTAATATCATCAATCAATCCAATAAAAAGAATAACAAATGCAGCTACTAAAATAGAAATCATTTCAACGGTTCCTCTTCCAAAAATTAAATAACCAAAGAGAAAGGAGAAAAAAACAGCAAGACCACCAATGGTAGGCATTGGTACTTTATTTAATCTTCTTTTATTTGGATAATCTATGGCCCCAATATGAAAAGCAATTTTTTTACAAACTGGAACCAAAACTACACTAAAACAAAATGTAGTAAAAATCATAAGAATAATATTTGAAATAGTAACTTCTAATCTCATAATTATAACACCCTCTTATAAGTATTATACCTTAAATACAGAAAGAAACACAATAAAATTTAAAACAATATGTGCTTGCATAAAAAAAAATTCTACAATTTCTCTTTAGAATTTTTTTCATCATAAAATTTTTGCCAAAGTAATGTTACATCATAACAAGATTCTTTAATACGTCGTTTTTCTAAATACTCATCAAAAGTTCCAATCACACGAGCAGGATTACCTGCTACCAAAGAATTTTCTGGTACATCTTTTGTAACAACACTTCCCGCGGCAATCAATGCATTTGGTCCGATTCGAACACCACCTAATATAGTAGAATTACAACCTATAAAAACATTATCCATTACTTCAATCGGCTTTTGTTCATAAGGAAAAATACCTTTTCCTAAACGATTTAAACCTAAATCAAATACATCATGATTCACAAAAGTAACATTACTAGTAACGATTATATTATTGTGAAATAAAATAAGTTTAGGGTCAGATGGTATAACACGTGGTTGAAAAAAAACATTTTCTCCCATTCCATAAAATATTTGATGTTTCTTCAAATAAGCATTTCTTTTATCACTATTTAAAATACAAAGAATTCTTAATCTTCTTAATTGATTTTTCGTCCAAGGTTTCAAATCTCATCATCCTTTCTATAGTTAACACCAAATAAAATAGCTAAATAACTTGTTGTCATAGGACTTAATAAAACATGCCCACTAAAAAATGAAATACAAATAAGTAAAACAAAGGTAAAAGTTAAAGTAGAAGAAAAAGTAACTTCTTTTAATACAAAGAAAATGAAGAAAAGATACACAGCAAAGCCCAAAATACCTATACTATAAAATATATCAAAAATATCAATTTCAATATCTTTCATTTCATTGATTTTACTTCTTCCAAGTCCCATAATTTTTTGAAGAAAGGAAGCATTTTTATACTCTTCATGAACATTATTTAAAAAAGTAAGTCGATTACTATAAATAACGTGATTAAGAGTTTGAAAAGAAAAAACTTCTTCTATTGTATCAATTTCATAATATTGAAGCTGAGTTTTAATATTTTGATACAAATTACTTTTTAAAAACCAAAAAGAAAAAGTAAACATAATCAAAATAGACAATCCTAAAAACAACCATTTATATTGTTTGAATTTAGAAAAGAAAACTTTACGATAAGAAAAAAGGAAAAAAGTAATAATTAAAACTAAACTTAAATACATGGTTTTCGTTCCAAGAAGAAAAAACATACCAAGAAAAAGTGGAATAACATAAGAAAAAGCACGACGATTTTCTTCATACACATAAAGAAAACTAGTAGGAATAAGTAACAAAAAAACATTTGCAAGTTCATTTCCAATATAAAAATAAGATAAATATAAATTTTTATTTGGATAAATTTCACTGATATTGTGTCCTAATTGAAATGGATAAGGAATTAAGTAAAGAAGGAGAAATTCTAAAAACAAAAGAAAAACAGTTTTCTTAAAAATATCTCCTTTTTGCATTCCAAAAAACAAAATTAAAACAGGAAAATAGAAAATCTTTATCATGTGTATCAATTCCGTTTTTAAAGCACTTGAATTCACAAAATACCAATAAACAAAATCCAAAAAAATATAACTTAATAAGAAAAGAAAAAAGAAAAAATATTTTTTATTAGACGTATGTCTTAAAATATAATAAATTGCATAAAGAAAAAAGATTCCTTTTAAAATAAGTCCCAAACTTCCTTTTGAATTCCATGTAGCAATAGAAGTTAAAAAATCAAGAATGGGAAAAAAAAGAATTAGATAATTTAGTACATTCTTCTTCATAATTTCACCTATTAAAATCATAACATGTTAAAAAAAAGATTACAAATAAAAAATTATCACCTAAAAAAGTGACAATCATTTTCTTTTTTTCTTTTTATCTTCAGAAAATAAATCATACATAGTAGCTTCTTCTTCCATTTCTTTTTTCTTTTTTTCTAAATCTTTTTTACTTAACTGAATAGTTTTTTCATATTCTTCAATAATAGAAGCAGCATCACTTACTTGTTTTAGAGCTTCAGCACTTGTACGATTTTTCTTTTCTTTCTTCTTAGTTTCTATCTGAGGTAAACTTTCCTCTTCTTTTTCAGTTTCTATTTTTGATTCTTTTTTCCTTTTTTTCTTTTCTTTTTTGGTTAATTTTGGTTCACTAGTTTTTATTTCTTCTTCTATTTTTATTTTCTCAACTTTTATTTCTTGATTCACTTGTTTTTTCTTTTTTTGTTTAGGCTTTCTTAAAAGTAATAAAAATAAAAGCAATATACTTACGCCAAGTCCTCCAGCAAAATAAAGAATAACTTGTTTATATTTCTCTATTTCTGTTTCATAATAGGCAACTATAGAATCATTATAAATTTGAAAAGTTCCTTCTTTTGCATCATACTGATAAAAATGAATCTCTCCAGTTTTAATATTCATTGCTTTAACAAGCAAAATAGACTCATCAATATTAGAAACTAAAGCTTCATAAGATGTACTTTGAATAGTAACATTCTTTTTGGTAAATCCCTCTTTATAATCCTCGATTTTTTGAATATACAAAAGTTGCTCCCCTACTTTATTTTCATTATATAAAGAATAACTATTACTAGAGGCATCATAAATAGCTAAGAAAATACTTCCTTTTGCATCTTTCACACCAATTAAAGTAAAATTAGAAATAGAAGAATAAAAAGCAGGAATATCAAAATTAGATATTTTTACAGTTGTAGGTTCATAAGTAACAGGTTTTTCTAAAGTTTTAGCATTTTTCATAATAGTATATTTTGAAGAACCAATATCAATTGTTATCGGATTTTCATCTTCTACATTTACTTTTATTTTATAAACACGTGCAACTCCAGTTTCACTTGTGACATTTACTTCAAAGGTGTTAATTCCTTCATTAACTTCAAATTCTCCTGGACCAGATAACGTAGAATAATTAGATTCCTTCTTAGCCTCAATTGTAATTTTATTGACTGTAGAAGGAACATTTAAAGAGTAATCCAAAGTATCTTTATTAAAATTAGGAGTAAGTTTATATCCTTTAATCTCCAAACTACTTAAAGCATTATTAGTATCTTTTTCACGTGGCTTTTGAACTGTAACAGATTTAGAAGTATTTATATTTGTTTTAATAATTTCATTACCAGATGCACTACTAATATTTCCAGTAACTACAAATCCAGCTTGTCCAACAGCAGTAGTCGTACATACAACTGTAGCAATCGTTTTTGAAACATTTACACCAGTACCAGAATCACCTACACCATTATCGCCTAAACTACACCCCGTAGTAGAGCCAATTCCATAACCAGATAAACTCCAAGCCGCCGCATTATTTACAGAAATATAAAAAGTAACTTTACTTCCTGTAGTAACATAATTAGAACTAGCACTTATAGAAACACTTCCTGCAGCATGAACTGTAGTAATTGAAAAAAATAGAGCAAAAAGAAAAAAACATTTTTTGAAATTCTTCATCAAAATCTCCTTTCTACATTTGATTTATTTGATTTTTACCAAGTAAATGACGTCTTAATTGTAACAAATCAGCAGAATCAACTTTTCCACTTGTATTATACACATGAGCAGCTTCCAAATATTCTCCACTTAAAGACACTTTACCAAGTAATTGTTGACGCATACGAAGTAAATCAGCAGAATCCACATCCCCATCACCAGTTAAATCACCATATAATACAATCGTATATTCTTCACCAGATTTAAATTTAATTTTAGTACCTGTAGTAATTTTTTCAGAATCACCTAAAGTAGAACCATTAGATTTTTTAAATGTAATCTCACTAGAATCTGTTTTAGATTTTAAAGTACCTGCTGTTGTACCAATAGAAACATTAGTAACATAATTTCCTTTTAAATTTAATTTCATTTTATTTAAATGCACTCCAACAGGTGTCGTTGTAGGAGTAGTAGGCTTATCAGGTTTATTTGAACTATTGTTTTCATCACTTGGATTAGATGGAGTAGGATCTGGTTTCACAACAGGAGTAGAAGGTTCTCCTCCAACATTTCCAACATATACACCTTCACTATTTCTCGTTCCGCCTTGGGCTGCATACACAACACCAGCTTTCGCGGGATTTTCTTCAGAAGAATAAGCCCCTATATTATAAAAATTATAAAAGCCAACATAAGTAACATTTTTATAAGTAAATTTTTCACCACTAGCAGCAATTCCTTTTGTTGCCCCCATCTCTTGTCTTGATAAAGAAGCTAAATAAACAGGATTGACATTATATATTTTACCAGCTTCCATAAACATACTAGAATAGCTTTGGTTATCTACATTATCCTTACCTTCCATAAAAGTACCTTTTAAAACAGACTTTACAGTTTCTTCTTTATATACATCATTATATCCTAAATCTTCAAACATTAACACACTATCAACTTCTAAAAAATTTCTAGGGTCTAAATAATAAGCAACTGTTTCTTTAGTTGCAATATACCATCCTGGTTCAGTAGATTGTTCAGGTTGTAAAATACATTCTAAATGAGTTTTTTGAATAGAACCAACAATTTGTTGTATATCAACAGTTTGAGAAAAATCTAAATTAGTTTGTAAAGCAGAGAATGTCCAATTAGGATAAGTCTCATGTAAAGCTCTTAACCACTTTTTATAACTTTCTGGAAATTTTTCTGCATCTAATTGTTTTTCAAAATTTTTATCCTTAACAGTTGTAAGCCCACCCTTTTCTTCTCCATATACAGGATGAGGTGATGTAGAAGGCATATTATTAAAAATTGGAATTGTAAAATGAAGTGGTAAAGATAACAAACCATTTGCTTTATAACTTTCATAACTTTTTTTAGCTTCACTAAAAGGAGCCGCTAAATTAGCCATATATTGATGACCATTTTGATTATATTTTCCATTAGGATTTACATTAAACTTTTTTAAATAACTTGTATTTTGTCCAGCAGCAATATAATCACTAGCAATAAAATCTGCTCCACCAAAAATTGCTTTTTTAGGACTTGTCCAAGGAAGACCATATTTTAGTTTCACTTCTTCATTACTAGTAGAAACATAATTTGCACAAACATATCCATTTCGACCATTGTAACTAATATTATACCAACCCTTAGAACAACCAGAAGTAGGTTTTGATAATGAAGTACTAACTAAAGTAACACTAACCCCTTTATTTAAATAACTATATACAGAGGAACTGGTATTAGGAGCACTTCGAAAACTTACCCCACTTCCTGTAATATATCCAGTAGTAGCAGCAGAAACGTTTAAAACTGAGAAAAAAAGAATTCCTATAATAAAGAAAGCACAAAATTGTTTTTTATTCATTACGACTCCTCCTTTTATTCGACATAATTATACCAAATATTTGAAAGAAAAAAAATCACTCTCCAATTTTTAATGTAAATAAAGTATCAAATAGAAAAACAATTTTGCACATAAAACATGAAAAAAAAATAATCAAGCTTTTTGGCATTGATTATTTCAATAATTATCACTTTTTCGTATTTACACACACTATTTGATAATTATTTTGTATAAATACTTTCTTCTGTAATTGAGTAAACACGCTTATTATAATCTCCACTTTCAATAATATTAAAGTCTTTTTGATATGACAAGTCAGAATCTACTCTAAATAATTTTTCTTTATTTTCTCATTTTGGGTGTAACATACATATTTTGAACTGAATTAAATTCTTGATTTATAAATGGATTTACTGTTCCTGTAACATAAGAAGAATTTGTTGAAGTTTAATTTATCATATCATCATCATGTGGAATTTGTAACTCTTCTATCGATTCTGTAGTTTCATTAGATACTAATGGATTACCCATTTATTTATTGGTAATGTATTTCCTACTGACATATTATTGGATAATGAATTTGGATTTCCATCACCAATAAAATTTTGATTATTATTCATACTTCTACCTCTTTTACTCTTAATATTTTTCATTATAACAAAAAAAGAATATATTTGAAAGACAAATATTTTTAATCAAAATATTGAGATTTTTAGGAATATAGTATATAATTTAACAATAGGATAAAAAGTTTTCTAGAAAGGGTTGTTCTATGAAAGTATTATTAAATAAATTAAAAAAAACTCATTGGTTAAAAAAAATTTTTTACGTAATTTCTTTACTAAGTTATTGGCTTGGATTTTGCTTTTTTTGCAAAAGTCTTCTGTCTTTAGTAGGAATTGAAACAACAATTCGTGTAATTATCATGATTGCAGGAACATTATTTGGATTAACATATACATTATTTGGATTAAAAAAAATGGTAAAAGAAAAAAAGTTAGGCTTTATTTTACTAACAATACTAACTTTACTAATAACAATATTATTTGGATTTTCATCATATTACATCGACAAATTATATAATAAACTAGAAAATTTTACTTCAAAAGAAACAAGCACTTATACAAGTGTAATACTATCACTAAAAGAAACAGAATTTAATGAGGATAGCAAAATAGGAATGGTAACCGACGAAGAAGATCGAACTGGTTACATATTACCAATGGAATGGATAAAAAAAGAAAATATAAAAAATGAAATCGAGTATTATAGTACTACTCATGAACTTCTAGAAGGGCTATATGAAAAGGAAGTAGACGCGATATTCATTACAAAAGATTATCCAATTATATATGGAAATGAAACTAAATATGCAAATATTGTCCAAGAAACAAAAATTGAAAAAGAATATCAAAAAGAAATGAAAACAGAAGAATCAAAATATCTTACTTCTACAAAAAGTCTAACAGAACCATTCACAGTTTTAGTATTAGGCGTAGATTCTGAGTCTACAAATGGATTAGATGCCAACGCAGCTTTTAATGGAGATACTCTAATGCTTATTACATTTAACCCCAAAACATTAACCGCGACGATGCTTAGTATCCCAAGAGATATGTATGTACCAATTATTAGTGCGAGTGGTCAAACAAAATGGTATGGAAAAATAAATTCTTCTGCAGGACTTGGTACTGCAAGTACTATAAATACATTAGAAAACATTACTAAAATTGATATTGATTATTTTGTCAAAGTAAATTTCCGTGGAGTAATTGATTTAGTAAATACTCTAGGTGGTATTGATGTAGATGTCGAACAACCAGATTATAAATATTATGTTGATCATTATGGAGAAGGAAGACTTTGTGAAAGTGATGCTAATAGAGATATGGGCAATTTAGTTTGTATGAACACAGGTATGCAACACTTAAACGGTGAACAAGCACTTGCTTACGCAAGAAATAGACATGGTTTTTTAGAAAGTGATATTGCAAGAAATCGTCATCAACAACAAATTATTGAAGCAGTTGCAAAAAAACTAACACAAACAGCAAGTTTTAGTGAATTTGAAAAATTATTAGATACAATTAGTAATAATATCGCAACTAATATGAAAACATCTCAAATTTTATCATTTTATCAATCTATCAAAGGGATGCTCGTAAATGCTTTATCAGGAAGTGAATTTATAACCATTCAAAAAACACAATTGACTTATTATAATTTAGAAGTAAATGGCCTATCATGCTTAGGGTATTATGAAGGCAGTATGAATGCCATTACAAAAGCAATGAAAGAAAATTTAGGATTATTGCAAACAGAAACGATAAAAACATTCCATTATGATTATCAAGAGGATTATGAACAAACAAGTGAAATTATTGGTAAAGGAATATACACAGGACAAAAATTAACTACAATGCCTTCATTTATCGGAAGTTCTGTTTCAAAAGCTGAAACTTTTGCAAATAATAATAATTTAAAAATGACTATTGAATATTTAGATGATCCAAATGAAATAGCAGGAATTATTTTAAAACAAAGTGTCGCAGCAGGAACACTTACAAATCAAATTTCTGGATTTACCATATATGTAAATAACCCAACACCAAAAGAACCTGATGAAGAGGATGAACCAATCGACGACGAAGAGGAAAATAATGAAGATGAAAATAACAATCTAGAAGATATTCCAGGAAATCCTACAGAACCAGATGACGAAGAAAATGAGACAAATGATAAAGAGGATGAGAATGAAGAAAATGATTCTTCCACATCAGATAACATAGAATAGATGTCAAAAAAACATCTATTTTTTTTATAAAAAAAACTCTTTCAAAATAGAAAGACTTTTTACATTTATTAAATATACTTCTACTCATTTTTATTAAGAAATTCATTTTCAATATATTTTTTTATATTTTCACTACTTTTAGCATTTAAAGAAAAATCCGCAAATTTCCCTGCTTTATAAAGTGGATAAGCAGCACATCCTATCATCGCAGCATTATCAGTACAGTAAACCTGATTAGGTACTAAAAATTCCACATCATATTTTGCACAAAGTATTTGTAACTGTTCTCGTAAATACTTATTTGCAGAAACACCACCAGCTAAAATAAAATGTTTCATTCCAGTAGTTTTTAAGGCATATTCTACTTTTCGTATAACTTCATCAACCGCAACAACTTGAAAAGAATGAGCTAAATCACAAATACGAATAGCATTTCCTCTTTGCTTTTCATTATGAACTAAATTGATAATATAACTTTTTAATCCACTAAAACTAAAATCATACCCATCTTCTTTCATTGGATGCGGAAGATCATAAGTGTAACTTCCTTTTAAAGCAGCCTTATCAATATTTGGGCCTCCAGGATATGGCATATCTAAAACTCTAGCAACTTTATCATAAACTTCTCCAATAGAATCATCAATCGTACTGCCAAGTACTTCCATATCGGTTTCATTTTTTAAAAGTAACAAATCCGTATGTCCCCCACTAACAACTAAAGCAAGAGTTGGATAAAATATATTTGTATCAATATTATTAGCATAAATATGCCCCATAGTGTGATTTACTGCAATAAGAGGCTTTTTAAATACATAGGACAAAGTTTTGGCACATTCTACACCTACAAGTAAACTTCCTAAAAGACCAGGTGCATAAGTGACTGCAAAAGCAGATATATCATTTAAAGTAAGAGAAGTTTTTTTTAATGTCTCTTCTAATACCATTGTAATATTCTCGGTATGCATGCGACTTGCAATTTCAGGAACTACTCCACCAAAACTAGCATGTGTATCCATTTGAGTTAAAATCGTAAGTGCCTCCACCTTTTTTCCATTTTTAACAATAGCCATAGAAGTTTCATCACAAGAAGTCTCAATAGCTAAAATATATACATCACTCATTTTTATTCACTCTTTCCATTACATATGCGTCCTTATTTTTATAATAATTTTTTCTTGTAGAAATAATATCAAAACCAAACTTATCATAAAGAGAAATCGCCGAATAGTTATCCACAGCAACTTCTAAATAAATCTTTCCACCAATCGGCGAATTTGTAATAAATCGGTTCATCAACTGAGTCGCTATTTTTTTTCTACGATACTTCTCATCTACTACTAAATCTAACAAATCTATTTCCCCATCTAAATCAGTAAAACTTAAAAAACCTAAAATTTCATTTTCTTCTTCATATACATACATATGAAAGTATGATTGCTTACACAAATAATTTAAGTTATAAACTTGCTCAAAATTCTCGTGTAATAAAGAGCCTATTAGGTATATTGAAGAAAAATCTTTTTCTAATACTTCCCGAATCATTTTAATGCCTCTATTTCTTTTACATAGAAAGGATTTATTTCATGACAAGAAATAGGTTTTTTTAAATGTGCGTTTTTCATCATAGATTCATAGGAAAGAACAGGATTTTCTAATACTGTATGATCTGTTTTTAAAGTAACATAATCCCCTTTATTATAATAAGAATACTTAATAATCTGTTGCTTCAAAGAATCTAATTCTCCCACAAAATAACCATTTTTTTCAGGAATAGAAATATACTCAAAATTTCCTAAAACAGGTAAATACATTTCTAAACTAGTAATAGAACGTATTGGAATATTTAAAACATAACTAAGCATTTTAGCAATTGTAACACCTATTCGTACCCCTGTAAAAGAACCAGGACCATTTACTACTACAATATCATTTATATCTTGAGGTTTTAAAGAATGAGACTCTAAAAAGCTTACAAAAGTTGGCATAAAAATCGTACTATGATTAAGAGATTCAGAAACAATAACTTTATCAAATAAAACCTCATCTTTATATAGTGCAATAACTATATCATTAAAATGTGTATCAAAAAATATTGAAATCATAAAATCCTTCCTTTCTTAAGGGTTAGTATAATAGGAACAAATTTATTTGTCAAATAAAAATCCTTTAAACAATTAAAGGACCGAACTACAAACATCTTCATATATTTTACCATATGGTTTAAAAACAAGAACACGAGTATTTTCATCTACAAAACGAAACTCAATTTCAAGTCTTTCTTCGGGTAGCTCATCATTTAATAAGTCTGCCCATTCAATAATAGTTACTCCACCTTTATGAAAGTAATCTAGAATACCAATTGTATCCTTCTTTTCATCTAAACGATACACATCCATATGATATAAAGGAAGCTCTCCCATCTCATATTCTTTTACAATATTAAAGGTTGGAGATGTAATAGTTTCAGTTAAACCTAAAGCTTGTGCAAAACCTTTAACAAATACAGTTTTACCTGTGCCTAACTCTCCATTTAAACAAATTACCATATTAGGAAATTTTTCACTTTCAATATTTTGTGCTAACTCTAATGTGTCATTTTCATTTCTTGACGTAAATTTATAATCCATAATATCACCTTCTATCTAAGTGTAACATAGGAAAAAAAGGTACGCAACGAAAATAATAAAATGAGACACTTCTTGACAAAAAAACAAAAATTAATACAAAAAAAAATTAGGCAATTTCCTATTTTCGCTTACACTATCGTCGGCGTTCTAGTGCTTAACTTCTCTGTTCGGGATGGGAAGAGGTGTATCCACTAGGCCATCATCACCTAAAAAGGATTTTGTCCTTTAAAAACAAGATAATGTATTACTCACAATTAAAATATTAAGTTAAATCCTCGAACTATTAGTACTAGTCAGCTCAACGTATTACTACGCTTCCACCTCTAGCCTATCAACGTTGTAGTCTTCAACGGTTCTTACTTCACGAGGAATGGGAAAATTCATCTTGGAGGAGGCTTCTCGCTTAGATGCTTTCAGCGATTATCCCGTCCATACATAGCTACTCTGCACTGCAACTGGCGTTACAACAGATACA
>CANSRG010000037.1 GCA_947649355.1 uncultured Mycoplasmatota bacterium
CATGAGTTGGTTTATTTGCCAGACAATATAAAAACATGTAACGAACATTTGCATCATTTGCATAAATAAAATTATCCCCATAATTGATTGTTGTTAATTTTTTACACTCATTAAACATATAAGACATATCACTTACTTTATTAGTGTTAAAATTACTTAGATTTAACTCAGTTAAATTGCTACAATGAGAAAACATAGAAGACATATCACTTACATTATTAGTATTGAAATTACTTAGATTTAACTCAGTTAAACTGCTACAGCTAGCAAACATAAAAGACATACTCATTACATTTGTAGTGTTAAAATTACTTAAATTTAATTCAGTTAAACTGCTACAGCCTTTAAACATAGAAGTTATACTCATTACATTTGTAGTGTTAAAATTACTTAGATTTAACTCAGTTAAAGTGCTACACCAAGAAAACATATCATTCATACTTGTTACATTTGCCGTATTGAAATTGCTTAAATCTATTGCAGTTAAACTTCTGCAACCTTCAAACATAGAATTCATACTCATTACATTTGTAGTGTTAAAATTACTTAAATCTAATGTGATTAACTTTCTACACCCATTAAACATACCATACATACTTGTGACACTACTTGTATTAAAATTACGAACATCTACATTTGAAAAACTACTACATTCTTGAAACATAGAACTCATATTGATTACTTTTTCCGTATTAAAATTACTTAGATTTAATTCAGTTAAACTGCTACAGCCTGAAAACATAGCACCCATACTTGTTACATTACTTGTATCAAAATGATTGACATTTAAACTTGTTAAATTACTACATTTATAAAACATCCAACTCATATCTGTTACGTTCGCAGTATTTAAGGAAGTTAAATTTAAACTTGTTAAACTATTACATAACCGAAACATAGAAGACATATTCATTACATTGCTTGTATCAAAATTACTTAAGTCTAACGTCATTAAACTACTGCATCCATAAAACATATAATCCATGTCTGCTACATTAGTAGTATCTAAATATCTCATACCTTCAATAGATTCTAACTTATTAAAACTATGAAATAAACAATGTCCATTATTTAAATATAACTTTTCATTACTTTGTAAATAGGCTGTATATGTGGTTTCCTCTTCTTCATTTTCTTTTGGATTCTCTACAATATAACTCATTACACTTCTATCTTTTTTACTAGACTCATCAAAACTTCCAATTGCTTCTTCAATTGGCTTTAGTTCATCTTCTATAATCACTTTGGTTATATTTTCTTTATATTGCCACATTCCATTAGACTCATTAACGGAAACTCTTCTTAAGGTTCCACTAGCAAGTGGTGCTTCTTCTATATAACTTGTTGTAATGGTTACCTTACTTTTAAATAGGCTATTCATAATCTCATCATTTGGAGGAGTACTCTCATCTAACCATAGTCTTAATGTAAAATTCTTGGTCTCGTTGGCATTTAGAAAACTCTTCTTTAACTTATATGCTGTAGTAGCATTTTCTAATGTCTTTTCTACTACTAGATTACTTGTCAATAAATTTGGATTTTCTTCATCTAACATTGATTTAATATAACTATGTTCATTCATAGTAGAATCATTCAATACTTCTAAGTTAATTTGATAGGCAGCTAAATCATTACATGTATTTGTTATTATAAATTCATAAGGTATTAAAGTCTTACCTATCTTATCTTCTATTGGATAAGCTTTTCCTATTTGAATGGGATTCGCGTCTGTAAATTCTACTTTAAAGCATCCAACTGTTAAAGTATTTTCTCCTGTTTGGACATGCGTTACTTGCCATATTGCATAAGAAACTCCTACTACACAAAATATTCCAATCAATATTCCTACTACTAATAATTCTTTTTTCTTTTTCATATATAAACCAACTTCCTTTTTTCTAGTATGTGCCTATTTTTTTCTTCTTTTATTCTCTTTATTATTGTACCATCATACCCCCCCCCCTAAGTCAAGTTGATTTTTACAAATCTAAAAAAAAATGGTAAGATTACAAAATAAAGAATATTTTGATAAAAACATAATATATTGATAATAAAGGAGAATCAAAATGAAATTAAAAACAAATAACAAAACTTATGAAATTAAAGTAGCAAATAGTTTTCACACAAGATTATTAGGACTAATGGGAAAAACAAATATCGATTATGGAATATTATTTCCAAAATGTAATGCTATCCATACCTATTTTATGAAAGAAGAAATTGATGTTATTGGTTTAAATGAAGAAAATCAAGTTATTTACATTTTTAGAGAAGTTCCTAAAAATAAAGTAGTAAAAGTTAGCGAAGACGCAAAAAAAACTAGCATTTTAGAATTGCCAAAAAATGCTAGTAAAAAAATATTCATCGGTTCTATTTTGAAATGGGAAGACTAATCTTTAAACTCAAAAATATAATCTAAAATTTGCACTTCGTCGCCTCTTTTGGCACCAAGTCTTTCTAGTTCCTCTTCGATACCCATTCCTTTTAGCTTTCTACCAAAACGTTCTACAGCTTCTTCTTCTGAAAATCTGGTCATAGAAAATAATTTTTCTATTAAAGCACCCTTTAACACCCATATGCCATCTTCTTTTGTAATGGTATATGGTTTTTCATTTTGAAAACGATATACTATAGTACTTTCAAAATCTTCTTCTTGATATATTTGTTGTGCTTCTATAGTCTCTAAAGTATCAGCCAAATACTTCATAAGTTCCTCTAATCCATTTTTTAAAAGTGCACTAATCGGAAAAATAATTTTATCTGGATATTTTTCTTGAAAACGTTTAAGGTTTTCTTGAAATCCTTCCATATCACTTTTATTCGCAACAATAATTTCTTTTTTTTGTTGAAGAGCATCACTGTAAGAAACAATTTCTTTTCTTATAATTTCATAATCTTCTATAGGGTCTCTTCCTTCACTTCCCGCCATATCTACAACATGAACTAAAATACGTGTTCTAGATGCATGACGTAAAAATTGAAGACCAAGCCCAACACCCTTACTAGCTCCTTCAATCATTCCAGGTAAATCAGCTAAAATAAAACTGCGTTCATCTTTTAAAGTAACTACTCCTAAATTAGGACTTAAAGTAGTAAAATGATAACTAGCGATTTTAGGATTTGCACTAGTTACAGAAGATAAAAGAGTACTTTTTCCAACACTAGGCATTCCTACTAAACCAACATCTGCTAATAATTTAAGCTCACATTTAATATAACGAACCTCTCCTGGTTCTCCAAGTTCTGAAAAAGAAGGAGCAGGATTTTCATGAGTTGCAAAAGATACATTTCCTCTGCCACCACGTCCACCATGGGCAACAATAATCTCTTCCCCATCTTGTACTAAATCAGCAATAACAAGTCCTGTATCTTCATCATAAATAGTCGTACCTAAAGGAACTTTAACAACCACATCAGTTGCATTCGAACCACGTCGATTTTTACCTTTCCCATTTTCACCTTTATCCGCTTTCATAATTTTATGGAATTTTAAATCAATCAAAGTTTGTAACCCTTTATCTGCACTAAAAACAATATCTCCACCTTTTCCACCAGACCCACCATCAGGTCCACCCATCGGAATATATTTTTCACGTCGAAAAGAAGTACAACCATCTCCACCTTTACCTGCGATTAACTTCATTTTTACTTCATCTAAAAACATAAAAATCACCTACCAATATTGTAAAGGAAGTATTAGAAAAAAGCAACCAATAGAAAAAGAAATAGCAATCTATTTCTTATAATAATGATTGATAAACTCTTGATAAAGTTCCTCACATGAGCTTACATTCATTTCTAAAGTATCCACTAAAGGATTTTCAATTCCTAACTTTTCATATTTAGAAAATCCCAAATGATGAAATGGTAAAAATTCAATTTTTTCTATTTTTTGAAACTTTTTCAAATAAGCAGATAACTTTTCTAAATAATCAAGTGAATCCATTAAACCTGGAACAATAACTTGTCTAATCCAAACAGGCTTTTTACTTTTATTTAACGCATCAATAAACTTTTCAGATTCCAAAATACTCTTACCTGTTAGTTTTTGATAACCAGCGGCATCCGCATATTTAACATCAAATAAAACAAGATCTACATAAGATAAAATCTCTTCATAACGACCTATTCCAACTCCACAAGTATCAATCGCGATGGATATTCCTTCCTTTTTAAGTTCCTTACACAAAGAAATTATAAAATCTATTTGTAATAAAGGCTCTCCACCAGATAATGTTACTCCACCATTCTTTTTAAAATATGGTTTATTCCTTAAAATTCTTTCTAAAAGTTGTTCTTTTGTAAAAATCGTTCCTTTTTTTTCCCACATCTCTGGATTATGACAATATAAACATCTTAAAGAACAAGAAGAAAAAAAGATAACTGTTCGAATGCCAGGACCATCTAATAATCCAAAACTTTCAATAGAATCTACAACAGCATTCATGAAATCCTCTCATGGAAAGTACGAGAAATAACCTCTTCTTGTTGTTTTCTTGTTAAACGATTAAAACGAACGGCATATCCAGAAACCCGAATTGTCAAAAGCGGATATTTATCTGGATGTTCCATTGCATCTTCTAACATTTCTCGTGATAAAACATTGACATTTAAATGATGTGCACCTTGAATAAAATAGCCATCTAATAAAGATACGAGATTATCAATTTGTTCTGTTAAAGAATGTCCAAGTGAACTAGGAACTATAGAAAAAGTATTAGAAATTCCATCTAAACAGCAATCTTTATAAGGCAATTTAGCTACAGAATTTAAAGATGCAATCGCACCACTTTCATCTCTTCCATGCATAGGATTAGCTCCTGGAGCAAAAGGAACTCCCTTTTTTCTTCCATCAGGTGTAGACCCTGTCTTACTTCCATAAACAACATTAGAAGTAATTGTTAAAACAGATAAAGTCGGTTTTGCTTCTCGGTAACAAGGATGAATAGATAACTCAGAATAAAATTTTTCTAATACTTCTTTCGCAATTAAATCAACACGATCATCATCATTTCCATATTTTGGATATTCTCCATCTACAATAAAATCAATACAAAGACCCATTTCATCTCTAATAGGTTTTACCTTTGCGTATTTAATAGCTGACAAAGAATCTGCTACGACAGATAAACCCGCAACCCCATAAGCCATAAGTCTTTGAACATAAGTGTCGTGTAAAGCCATTTGAGAAGCTTCATAAGCATATTTATCATGCATGTAATGAATTACATTCATCGCGTTACTATAAATAAAAGCAACTTTTTCTAACATTTTAAAAAAGGAATTTTTCACTTTTTCATAATCAAGCACTTCGTCCATCATGATAGAAAAACCATCAATAACAGACTCTTTTTTTATTTCATCCACTCCACCATTGATAGAGTATAAAAGTGCTTTAGCAAGATTACAACGTGCTCCAAAAAACTGCATATCAAGACCTACTCGCATCGCCGAAACACAACAAGCAATCGCATAATCATTTCCATAAATTGGTCTCATTAAATCATCATTTTCATATTGAATTGCATCAGTTTGAATACTCATTTTTGCACAATATTTTTTAAAATTATCAGGCAAAAACTCACTCCATAATACAGTCATATTTGGTTCTGGAGCAGGATCTAAATTAGTAAGAGTATGTAACAAACGATAACTAGTTTTTGTAACCATACTTTCTTTATTATTTGTAAGTCCACCTATAGAAGCAGTAACCCAAGTAGGATCTCCAGAAAACAATTCATCATAATCAGGAGTTCTTAAATGTCTTACTAAACGCAACTTAATAACAAAATGATCCATAATTTCTTGAATTTGAGATTCACTAATCAATCCTTGTTCTAAATCACGTTCAAAATAAATATCAAAAAAAGCATCTACCCTTCCTAAACTCATCGCGGCTCCATTATTTTCTTTAATCGCTGCAAGATACCCAAAATAAGTCCATTGTACAGTTTCTTTAGAATTAGTTGCCGGTTTAGAAATATCAAATCCATATCGAAGAGCCATTTTCTTAATATCTTCCAAAGCTCTTATTTGCATAGAAACATCTTCTTTTAACTGAATGACTTTATCCGTCATAGCTCCATCAAGCATAAGAAAATCTTTCCGTTTTTCTTCTATTAAAAAATCAATTCCATAAAGTGCTATTCTTCTATAGTCTCCTATAATTCTTCCTCGTCCATATGCATCAGGAAGCCCTGTTAAAAGACCAACATGTCGTGCCTTCTTAACAGATTCTGGATAAGCATCAAAAACACCTTGATTATGAGTTTTACGATACATTTTAAAATAACGATCCACTTCTTTATCTAATTGATAACCATAAGCCTCTAATTCTTGATAAACCATTCGTATCCCGCCATATGGATTTACACATCGCTTTAAAGGTGCATCTGTTTGTAATCCTACAATTACATCATCTTCTAAACTTATAAAACCAGGAGAAAAAGCATCTATTCCAGCCATATTTGTAACATCAATATCTAAAACTTTTTTCTTTAATTCCTCTTCTAATAAAAGACGACATTTATTCCAAAGAGAATCTGTTTTTTGAGTCGTTTTACACAAAAAACTTTCATCCCCATCATATTTTTTATAATTATTTAAAATAAAATCATTTACATTTACAGAAGTAGTCCAAATTCCACTCTGAAAACCTTTCCATTGTTCTTTCAAATTCAATACCTCCTACCTTAATTAGTATATCATAGGAAAAAGAAAAAAAACAAAAAATTTTAAAAAAAAAGAACCCTCAAAGATTCTATTTTTTAGATTGAATTAAAGTAACAGCAATCAAAATAAAGACAATAACAATCAAACCAATAATAATATAATTGACACTTTGAGGATTATTTACCGCATCATTAACAACCGCACCAGTTAAAAAATAATCTGAACAATGTTCAATTTGAAATTCTACATACCCATTTTTAACTTCTACATCATGCATAATATATTCAATACCATCATTTTGAGGATTATAATAATAAAGATATAAATGTTCCCCATTTTGAAATCTATCTCCTACATTTAGTTTCACTTTTGTAGCTAAAGGTAATTCCCCATGATAATCAAAAGAAATAATAAGTTTTTTTTGAGAAACTTTATCAGAAATTCTACCTGCTCCTTCTGTATTAGAATCAATAGAAAGCCGCAAGTCTTCTTTAATATACAAACTATCTTCTACAGAAACATTTTTATTAGAATCTTTTAAAAATTGCCAAGAATAACTTAAATCTCTTTCATAATCAAATATTTCATAGTAATAATAATCTTTTGTTTCCGTTTTTAAAATTTTTGTTTTTTGATTTTGATAAGCAACTGCATCTTCATTTGAAAAAACAACAGTATCTAAAGTATTAGACCTTAAAAAAAGGGTTGTTACTGAAATACCAAAAAAAGTAATTCCACAAACAAAACCAATACATAAGATTAAAAACTTAATTTGCTTTTTCATAAACACCCTTCCTTCTTTTATTTTAATAAATCACTAACTAGTATAGCAAGAGGAATCAAATTATATACAAATTTCATAATCATAACAACTAAAATATTACGTTCATTTTTTACATATAAATAACTAATCCATAAAGATGGTAAAAAATAAGCCAAAAGTTCCATTATTGTAATATTTCCTGCATTAAATACAAATGGTAAAATAGTATAAAGAATAGAACTTATAAGAATAAATAAAACATTATTTTCTACAATTTCACTAAGAGATTCTCGATATAAAATTTCCTCTGCCACACCCCCAAAAATCATAGCTTTAAAAATAGCATAAATAGGAGAAATCTTGGCTAAATCTTGAATAGATTGTGTATTTGCATCCATTATTACATCTGGAAAAAATAACTCACGAATAAAACTAAGCAAAATACTAATTAGTAAAGTACCACCAATATAAAAGAAAATAATTTTTAAAATCTTTTTCCAATTATATTTTTCTTTTAATGTTTGAAAATCCTTTTTTAAATTTTTAAAATATAAAAAACAAATAAAACCTAAAAAGAAGATATCAAATATTAAATACATTGCTTTTCCATTCATTAAAGTAATAGTTTGAGCAAAAAAAGCTGCCAATTTAGAATATAAAAAATAACATAAATAAATTCCAACTACTTTTAAAAGTTTTTGATTTTGTTCCATAAAAATTTCACCACTCTCTAAAATAAGTTTATCATAATGCTTTTTTTTAATTAAGAGAGAAAATAAGAGTTTACAATAAATTGACAAAGAAAAAGAATCATTTTTATGATTCCTTCTTTTCCTTAACGGAACATTCTTAAGAACCAATCGAACATTGTATTTTCACCTCTCTTTATTCTTACTACAAGTATATTACATATATATAGTAACATGAAAGAGAAAATTGTTCAAGTTGGCAAATACTTTACATATAAATTTTAAAAAAAGTGCTTACGCTTCTACTTCGTAAACACTTGCTTTCTTTTTATCTCTACCAAGTCTTTCAAAACGAACCACACCATCTACTTTTGCAAATAAAGTATGATCTTTTCCCATTCCTACATTTGTTCCTGGATAAATTCTCGTTCCTCTTTGACGATATAGAATACTACCTGCACTAACAGTTTGCCCATCAGCAGCTTTTGCACCTAATCTACGTCCTTCTGAATCACGACCGTTTTGAGTAGAGGTTTGAGCCTTTTTATGTGCAAATAATTGCAAATTTAAAATCATCATTTTAATCATCCTCTCTAATCGTAATATTTTTAGGATAAGACTCTTGAAGTTCATAAAATAAATGAATCATATTATCTATAAGTTTACAAGTAATCTCATCTTCTTTTAGTACTTTTAAAACAAAACATTCTTTTTGTTCATACAAAATAGCTTGCTCATCAAAAGCTAATATAGCATTAACAGAAGTTGTCAAAATGCTTGAAACTCCTGCACAAACAATATCTTTCCCAAAATCATCATACATTGCATGACCACTAAGAACGATTTGTTTTACACTTTTGTTTTCTTTTAAAATTTTAATTGTAATCATTATTTAACAATTTTCTTAATCGTAACTTTTGTATAAGGTTGTCTATGCCCTTGAGTTTTACGATATTTTTTCTTTGGACGATATTTAAAAACAATAATTTTCTTTTTCTTACCATGCTTTTCTACCGTACCAATAACTTTTGCACCATTAACAGTTGGATTTCCACTTTTTCCATCTACAAATAATACATCTGTAAATTCAACTTCACTTCCAGATTCGTTTGGTAACTTTTCAACATAAATAACGTCACCTTCAGAAACATAGTATTGTTTTCCACCTGTTACAAATATAGCTTTCATTTCTTACCTCCTCACATTTATTAAGACGCGCCAATAAAGGTAACCTAAGTTTTATAAACCCATTTTGAGCGGTTTCATGAAAGCAGATTGCTTTCTAAAACATATCCATTTTACCAGATTTCTTAGGCTCTGTCAAATAATATTTAGCCAAAACATCCTGCTCTGTTACATAACGATCAGAAAGATAAAAAAAGTGTTTTGTTTCTTTTTTTAAAAAAGATATATCAACTGTTTTGTGATTTATAATTTTTTTATATGGATAATTATTTAAAAAACGTTCCAAATAAAATCTATGAAACAAATATTTTTCTTGTTTTTTTAACAACAAAAACTGAGTAAATAACACCCCACAAATAAAATAATTATCCACGTTAAAATAAAAGTTAGCAAACAAAAAACAAAGAAAGAAAAGAACCGAGAAAACTTCATACAGAAAAAAAGCTTTTTGATAAGAAAAAAATTTTTCTAAAAAAGCATGAAGTATCACACTTCCATCGAGTGGAATGATAGGAAGTAAATTAAAGAAAATTAAAATAAAATTATAAGATTGAAATAAATGATAATCAGAAAAAGAATTACGAAAAAGAAAAAGAAACAAACCTAAAATCAATTGCAAAAAAACACCAGAACAAGCAATAAAAATTTCTTTGTTAATAGAAGAATTAAGGGGCTTATCAATTCTGGTCATTCCCCCAAATGGATAAATATCTACTCTTAAAAAAGAATAATGACACAACAAAATAGCCAAAATATGACCACATTCATGAAAAAAAACTAGAAAGAATAAAATAAGACTTTGTTTAAAAAAACCACAACAAAAAGAAAGAAGAAAAAAAAGATATGTTGCAAAATTAAGATGCCATTTGCTCAATATATTCTTCATAACTTAAGGCCTTTCCATCTTTTTGAAACACTAAACAATAAAAATCTTCTGTAGTATTTCCTAAAATAGTATTTTGATCAATATAATCATAAAGCTTTAAATTCGTATCTTTTAAACCACCATACCAAATATCAACACCATCTACACCTTGAACAATAAATGTATTTCCATACCCTTCTTTTTCACCCATAAAAACTAAAATACCACTTTGTAAAGTACTTATAGGAATTCCTTTAGAAGAACTTACTTTATATCCATCTAAGTAAGATTGTTTTTCTAATGTTTCTTTATTAGAATGAACCATAGAAGATTTAGGCTCTGTTACACTAGGCAAAATACTTCCGAACATATCATGGTACCAATTATTGATTTTTGTAAAAGTAAAATTACTTTCAAAGAATTGCTTTTTAAAATACTCTAAATTAGCAGGGTCTAACTTCATATAAATTGTACTTATTAAAACAAAAATAACACTCAATAAAATTTTAGTAAAAAGACGACTCCATTTCATATCATCAAAATTTTTTGTATTACTTGGTGTATTTCCTTTTCTTTGTTCATGTCGAAGCAAAGCCATTTCTATTTCGTTCATTTTTGTCACCTAAAAAAGTATATGAAAAAAAGAGTCCATATAGAACTCTTAATCATCTTACTTCACTTTTTACTTATCTGTAGAACCAAATCCTCCAGTACGCACACCAACAGCAGCATCATCGTCCACTAATAAATATTTTTGAAAAATAACTTGCCCTATTACATCTCCTTTTTTCACTAAGATTTCATGATCAGAACAGTTAAAATATTGAAAGAAAAAATGTCCATCATTAGATTCATTACCATAGTAATCCGAATCAATAATTCCAATACTATTAGCCATTAAAAAACCTTTTTTAGGACCAGAACTACGATTAAGAAGCATAAAATACTCATCATCTTCACAATAAGCTTTCAAACCAGTTGGAATAAGTGTTGGTTTAATACCTGGTGTATAAACTGGTAACAAAGTATCCTCTGCCGCTTCTATATCATAAGCAGCCGCAAAACGAGTACTTCTTCTTGGCAAATGAATTCCTTTATCTTCATAACCTTTTGCAATTTCAAAACCTCTTTGTTTCATAAATTAACACTCCTTTAAACTACTTAAGTATATCATGTTTTAGAAAGAATAGATATTCTTTTTAAAGGAAAAATAAAAAATGTAAAACATATATTCCAACTTAATTGAGAGAAGAAAAACAAAAAAGAAAAATTTCGTGTAAGAAAAAAGATACATAAAAAATAGAAAAGAGTATAAAGAAAAGTTCTAAATATTGCCTCTTTTCTGTGATAAACCTTTTTCAAATAGGAATTAAAAAGAAAAAAGAATAGCAAAAAGAAGGTATGAAAAAAAAGAAAAGGATAACAAATAATATCTAAAAAAAGGCCTACAAATAACAAAAAGAAAAAAACATAAAAATTAGAATAAGTAAGAAAAACTAGAAAGAAAGTAACTGGGAAAAAAAGATTATTCATAATTCACCTCTTTTGTTAAAAAAACATAATTTAAATTTTGAAAATCAACAATGGGAGAAACTTTTAAGATTTGTTCGACTGGTGTTTCTATCACTTCATCAACTAAAGCAATTTCTAAATTTTTAGGAAAGGAAGAAAAAGAAGAAGTAATTACTTTATCTCCTTGATTGATTTTTTCTTTACTCACAATATTTTTTACAAAAAAATCTTTTCCTTCTCGAAAAAATACTCCAAAACTAGAACCTATTTCTACAGGAATTTCTGTTTTAATATTTGTAAGAAGCTCGACTCTTGAACTATGCAAAGTAACATCTACTACTTTTCCAATATATCCAAATTCATTAAATACGATATCTCCTAATTGAATACCTTCCTCCTTCCCTTTTAAAATAGAAATACTATCAAAAAAAGTAAGAGGATCTCTTAAAATAACTTTGCTCACAATAATATCTTCCTCTTCATCCCATAAATCTAAAACATCTAATAATTTTTTATTTTCTTGTTCTAACTTTTGATACTCTTTATCAAAAAAAAATTTAGTTTCTAAATGATAATCTTGTTTTATCCAAAAAGAATAAATAAGTTCACTACCATACATAGATAGTAATAACAATAAAAACAAAGATAAAACCCAAACACATTTTTTCACAACTTCCCTCCCTCTAAAAAACTATAATAAGAAGTATTCCCTAAAATTATATGATCTAATAAAGAGATACCCAAAAGTTTCCCACATTCTAAAATTCTTTTTGTAACATTTTCATCTTCTTTACTAGGCTGCACATGATTCGTTGGATGATTATGAACACAAATAATTTTCACAGCATTATTTAATATTGCTTCTTGAAAAATATCTCTTGGATGAACGAAACTTTGATTTGCTGTACCTTGAAAAATAATTTTTTGATTGATTACATAATTACGACTATCTAAAAACAAAACAAAAAACTTTTCTTGCTTTTCTCCTTCAAAAAAATTATGATAATACTTAAAAACATCTTTAGTTTCTTTAATTTGAATTTTTCCTAAAATTTCTTCTCCATGCATTCTTTTACCAAGTTCTAAAGATGCAAGTAACGTAATTGCTTTAGTCTCGCCAATTCCACGAATATCTAAAAGAGCAGGAAGTCTCATATTATGCATTCCTTTTATTCCCTGAAAAGTTTTTAAAATACAATTACTTAAATCATTGACAGATACCTCTTTTGTTCCAGTCCGAAGTAAAATTGCAAGAAGTTCAGCATTAGACAAATTATTTATTCCATACTTTTTAGCTTTTTCTCTTGGTTTCTCATCCATTGGTAAATCTTTAATCATCACGCTCATTTAATACACCATCTTTTCCAAAATTTTTTGATTTAACAACAAAATACTTTCTTTACTTTCTGCTTTTTCTAACATTAAATTATATTGAGAAAATAATTTAGAATCACTTTGTAAAAGAGAAATTTCTTTTTTATAATAATGAATTCCTTCTTCTTTTAAAACATTTTCTATTTTTAACAAGCCCACTTCATTTAAAGATGCCCCTACTAAAACACGATAAATATCTCCATCAGGAAAAATAACAGCATTCATAATTCGTTCCTTTTCTTTTAAAGCATTTTCATAACTAGAGTACACTCCTGTTTGTAAAACATACAATGAAAAAACAGATGGATTTTCAACATGCTTCTTTTCCATTTTAAAGAAAGGAAAAGACAAACAAACACCTGCAAAAATAGCCATAAAAATAGGAATCAATTTCTTTTTCATGTAATACCACCAAGAAAAGAATATCAAAAAAAAGAAACAAAAATTGTCGAAAAAAAAGATACCTAAAAAAGATATCTATTAAACATTATTCCATGAAGAATCAGTTGGTCTATTTGCAGGACAATTTGTAAACATGTATACGACATTCGCATCATTCGCATGAACAAAATAATCTCCATAAGTTATGGTATTTAGATTACTACAATTTTGAAACATCGTATAAAACCCTTCATTAAAATCTGTTCCCATTACCTTACTAGTATTAAATGAACTTAAATTCAAACTCATTAAGTCACTACAATCTTTAAACATCTCACACATATTTGTTACATTCATAGTATTTAAGGGAGTTAAATCTAAAGTTGTTAAACTGCTACAACCTAAAAACATGCCCCTCATATTCGTTACTTTGGTTGTGTCTAATGGAGTTAAATCTAAAGTTGTTAAACTTCTACAACCTTCAAACATATGATTCATTAAAGTGACGTTTACAGTATTTAAGGGAATTAAATCCAAAGTAGTTAAGCCACTACAATATCGAAACATACCATGCATATCAGTTACTTTGGATGTATTTAACGGAGTTAAATCTAAACTTGTTAAACTACTACAGTTAGAAAACATCCAAGACATATTTGTTACATTCGTAGTATTTAAGGGAGTTAAATTTAAACTTGTTAAACTACTACAACTAGCAAACATACAACTCATATTCGTTACTTTGGTTGTGTCTAGTGGGGTTAAATCTAAAGCTGTTAAACTACTACAGTCAGTAAACATATGATTCATTAAAGTTACGTTTACAGTATTTAAGGGAGTCAAATCCAAAGTAGTTAAGCCACTACAATATCGAAACATATAACCCATATCCGTTACTTTGGTTGTATCTAGTGGAGTTAAATCTAAAGCTGTTAAACTTCTACAACCTTCAAACATGCTCCCCATATTCGTTACTTTGGTTGTGTCTAGTGGAGTCAAATCCAAAGTAATTAAGCCACTACAACCTGCAAACATGCTCCCCATATTCGTTACTTTGGTTGTATCAAGCGGAGTTAAATCTAAAGTTGTTAAACTACTACACCTAGAAAACATAGAATTCATATTGGTTACATTCGTAGTATTTAACGGAGTCAAATCTAAAGCTGTTAAACTGTTACAACCTGCAAACATCCCCCTCATATCTGTTACTTTGGTTGTGTCTAATGGAGTTAAATCTAAACTTATTAAACTACTACACCAAGAAAACATATCACTCATATTAGATACATTACTGGTATCTATATATCTCATACCTTCAATAGACTCTAATTTTTCGAAATTATAAAATAAATTTTCTCCACTAGTTAAATATAACTTTTCATTACTTTGTAAATATGCTGTATATGTGGTTTTATCTGTCTCATTTGCTTTTGGATTCTCTACTACATAACTCATTACACTTCCATCTTTTTTACTAGACTCATCAAAACTTCCAATTGCTCCTTCAATTGGATTTAATTCGTCTTCTATAATAATTTTTGTTATTTGACTTCTATATTGCCACATTCCATTAGGATCATTAACAGAAACACTTCTTAAAGTTCCACTAGCAAGGGGAGCTTCATCAATATAACTTGTTGTAATAGTTACTTTACTTTTAAATACACTATTCATGATTGTTTCATCTGCTGGAG
>CANSRG010000038.1 GCA_947649355.1 uncultured Mycoplasmatota bacterium
TTCAATAATTATCACTTTTTTGTATCTACACACACTATTTGACAATTATCCAAAAAAAGTACTAAGCTTCATTAGTACTCATAATTGAACCACGAGATTCAATTTCAGCAATTTTTTCCAGGAATTCGTCTAAATTTGATCCATCAATTTTTGTATATCCAAGTTCTTTTAAAGCTTGTATCTTAATTGTATTTAATTGTTCTGTACGGCTTAATTTTTCTTCTTTAAGCTTTTCGATTTCTTGAACAAAACGACGATGAGATTCTGCTAATTTACTGCGACTCGCTCCCCCATTATTATAAAGCGTTAGGGCAGAGTAAAGGATTCCTTCAAAGATAAATTGTTTATCTTCATTAAATTTGTATTCTTCAGGATGAGTGAAACCTGTAGCTTTTGACATATATCCGAAAATATATTTCATTTCGGGAACATTATCTATGGATTGTAACATATGGTAAAGATATGAAAATGCATGGAAATATTCGTTTTTCTTTCTTTCATCACTTAATTTTTCTTTTAGTAAATTTGCTATTTCTGTTAGTAGTACTTGAGATTCCTTTGTTAAGTTTTTTAAATCTAAATAAGAATCTCCCCCATCAGCATTTTTAACACCTTGATTTAATCTATTTTCTACACTCATTAGATAATCTGTAGTGACCTTTATGTTTCCGATACTATCTCCACTCTCTTCGTTTATATCTAATAATTTATAAAGTAAAATCTTTTTTTCTTTTGGCCATTTTGTCATATCATCTAATTCTAGATAATTATATACCATTTGTCTTGAAACTCCTAAATATTTTGCTAATCTAACTTTTGATATTCCTAATTCTTGTAAAAGTTCATTTAATTTGTTCATTGTTTCTTGCCTACTCTTTCTTATGTTTTACATTCTAATTATAAGCTACTTAACACTTTTCTGTCAAGCATTAGTAAAATTTTTCCTAAAAAAAGAAGAGTTTATTTGCTTTTTTCCTTTTTTTATAAAAAGTATCTAATCGCTTAGATACCATAGTTTTTCATTTTGCTTGTATACTTCTTTTATTATTCCACTACCAATACATTCTTCATCTTGATAAAATACACAAAACTGTCCAGGGGTTATACTTTTTCCGTTTTGATAAGATACTTTTATGTGAGAGTCATCAATATAATCTAAACTGATAGGTATTTCTTCCCCACGATAGCGAAATTTTGCATTACATTTGTCTGGCCTTAATGGGCTATTAAATACCACACTTTCTAATAAACAAGAATCGCTTAAAAGATATTTAGAATCTTCTCCAAATGCTATATATAGTTCATTTTTTTTCACACTTTTTCCGCATACATAGTGTCTATCTTTATATCCTGAAATGCCAACATTTTTTCTTTGACCAATCGTGTAGTTCATTAAACCAGTATGCATACCTAATATTTCTTTTGTTTCCACATTTATAATGTTTCCAGGATTTGGTTTTAAATAATTACTGATAAACTCTTGAAAATGACGTTCTCCAATAAAGCATATTCCTGTAGAGTCTTTTTTTTCTGCAACATTAAGGCCAATTTCTTTGGCTATTTTTCGTACTTCTTCTTTCTTTAAATTTCCTACAGGAAATAATACATTTTTTAACTGCTCATTTGTTAATTGAGCTAAGAAGTATGTTTGATCTTTATTTTGATCTATTCCTTTTAATAATTTATCACCATTTTTTCTCGCATAATGACCTGTTGCCATATAGTCTCCGCCTAAACGTTCAGTTTCTTTTTTAAACACATCAAATTTAATGTATTTGTTACAAAGTAAATCGGGATTTGGAGTACGTCCTTTTTTTAATTCTTCTAGAAAATAAGTAAAAACATTGTCCCAATATTCTTTTATGAAATCTACGCGATGAAGTGGGATATCTAATATTTCACAAGTTTTTTTTGCATCATTGTAATCTGTTTCTTGAGGGCAAATTGCTTCATTTAAAGTTGGATTTCCTTCGATATCATTATTTATTAAGGCATCCCAATTACGCATGAATAAACCTTCGACAATATATCCTTCTTTTTTTAAAAGATATGCACTTACTGCAGAGTCTACTCCCCCACTCATTCCAACTATTACTTTTTTTGGCATAGTTCTCACTTCCTTAGAACTATTATATCATAGAATTAAAAAACCGAATATAGGTAAGATTTTATTTCCAATAGCAAGAACGATTAAATCATTTATAAAAATAAATAAAATAAGTAAAATAGATGCTTTTGAAATAGATACTAAGATAGACGGAATTTCTTTTTTATATATAAAATGTGCTATCATTTTTCTTGCTATTTCTAGACATTTTAAAAAGAAAAATAATAGTAATAAGATATAAATAACTTTGGTTATTAGAATGAAGATTAGAGAAAACAAACATCCCCCTATTCCATTTGTTATGCTAAAAATACCTATTAAAAATCCTGTAGTTAATCCTTCATAAAAAATCAATGTACAAAGTATGGGCACTCCTAATCCTATAAAAGATGTCGCAAGACTAATTACTAAAAGAAAGAAATGAATTAAAAGAAAATTATAGTCTTGATTTTTTATATTCATTGCATAATAAGAAATGTCTTCTTTTAAAAATTCTATGTTCGTAATTCCTAGATATAGACCAGTTATAATCCCGAAAATTATTAAGACACTTAAAAATAGAAAAAGATACTTTTTTTTCTGCAAATAATATTTTAATCGATGCATTTTCTTCACCTTGTAAAGTATATTTACAAATATTCTTTTTTATGATAAATTTATATGGAAAAAGTGAGGTTTTTTTATGAATGAAAAAGTTAGAAAAATTGTGGCATGGATTATGCTTATTATTATGGTAATTGGAATACTTGGTGGAATTTTAATTTATGCTTTTTTATAAATGGTAAATAATGGTTTAACAACAATTACCATTTTTTTTTAAACACTTTTTTCCATACTAATTTTAGGGTGATAAATATGAAAAAAGTAAAATATTTTTTATGTTTATGGATTTTAAGTTTTTTCTCTCCTTTATTCGTCTTTGCCTATTCTAATGAAGTTATTTTAGGTGGAGAAAATATTGGAATTCATATTGATACTCCAGGTGTTATGGTAATTGGCTTTTATAAGGTTAACGGAGATTATGTGAAAGGCACAAAAGAGATTATGATTGGTGACTTTATTACAAAAGTAAATGATGAGTCCATTTCTAAAATTGCTGATTTAACTTCTGCTATTGAAAAGAAAATTAAAGATAACGAAGTACAATTAACTGTTATGCGTGATAAAAAAGAAGAAACTATCTCATTGAAATTAGATTTAGTAGATGGAGTCTATAAAACTGGATTATACGTTAAAGACGGGATTACAGGCATTGGCACATTGTCTTATATTGATCCTGAAACAAAAATTTATGGTGCTCTTGGACATGAGATTTTGGAAAGTACTTCTAGTCGTATTGTTGAAGTAAAAACAGGTAAGATATTTGAAAGTACAGTAACAAGCATTCGAAAAAGTAGTGTTGGTGATGCTGGAGAAAAAAATGCTGATTTTAATTATAATCATGTGTATGGTGATGTTCGTGAAAATACAAACCATGGAATTTTTGGAAAGTATCAAAAAGATATTTCCTCAAATCCTTTAATTCCTGTAGGTAATAAAGAAGATATCAAAATTGGAAGAGCTTCTATTTATACGGTGTTAAAGGGAAGCGAAAAAAAGGAATATGAAATAGAGATTACTAATATCAATGAATACAATGATGTTAAAAATATTACTTTTGAAATAACAGATTCAGAACTTTTAGATAAAACAGGTGGAATTGTTCAAGGAATGAGTGGTTCACCAATTGTTCAAAATGGAAAAATAATCGGTGCTGTAACGCATGTTATTATCGATAATCCTATTACAGGATATGGAATTTTTATTACTACTATGCTTCAAAATGGAGATAAATTAAAAGATCAATAACCTTGATCTTTTTTATATTTTTCTTTCTAAAAGAATTTTATGTTCTTGTTCTACAATTTGATATATTGTTTGTCTTTTTGATGGATAACTATCTCTTATTTTAATTGCTCTAATAGAATCTATATTTTTTGTTATCATTTCTTTAATATATCTATTATTGTGTGATTCTATGTGAACGTTTTCTTCTAAAGAAGTTGATAATATGATTTTAGGACTTTTTTCTTCTTCCTGTGGTTCTATATGTAATTCTATTTCATCTTTATCTTTATGATAGATAAGACAACTTAAATCTCTTCCCATAGAATCTTTTCTAGAATAAGATATTTGATTTGCATCTATCCATGTACTTCCAGAATCTGTGCCTAATATATCTATACTCATTTTTCTTGCAAATTCAGAATTTTCGATTTCTTTTATCATGTTTTTAGCTTCTTCTGGCATTTTAAATAATCTTGTTTCTAAATTTTCAGAAAAGCTTTCATCAAAATATGATGAAGCAAAAGAGTTTGGATTCGAGTAAATAGATGCTAAAAAGCTTATTTGGTTATACGTCATTCTTTTATAATAACGGGTACAGAAATAAAATCTTAATTCTTCTATTTTGTTTTTGTTATTTTGTAAGATATTTTGTTGTAATTCAAATAATTTTTTTTGATTTTGTAAATATTCTTTTCGTAAACTAAATATAATTTCTTTTAATGTAAAACTTTCCATAATAACTCCTTTAATATTGTCTACCAAAATAAATTTTGTGTTTTGCTGGTTTATTACAGTATGCACACGTTCCTATATTTACATCTTCTTTGATGCAACGACTTTTTAACCCCGTTTCTTCTTTTATTTGTTCTTCACATTCCGTATTTCCACACCAATCAATAAGTATAAATCCTGATTTTTCTTTTGCTATTTTTTGAAATTCATCTTTTGTTTTTGCTTGATAAATCATACTATCTCTTCTTTTTAGTGCTTTATCATACATATTTTGTTGAATTTCTTTCAGTAATTCTGTTACTTTTTCTAAAACATTTTCTATGTTTGTTTCTATTTTTTCTAGTGTGTCTCTTCTTACTAATGTAACGACATTTTTTTCTAAGTCTCTTGGACCAATTTCGATTCGGATTGGAATTCCTTTTACTTCGGCATCAGCAAATTTAAATCCAGGAGATTTGTCTCTATCATCTATTGAGACTGTGTAAGAATTTAATTCTTCTTTTAATTCTTTTGTTATTTTTTGGACTTCTTCTGTATTTTTAATTGGGATAATTATTATTTTTATTGGAGCAATATTTGGAGGAAGAACTAAGCCATGATTGTCTCCATGTGTCATTATGATTGAACCAAGCATTCTTGTAGATACTCCCCAACTTGTTTGATATGGAGTAAGCAATTTATTTTCTTCATCTAAATAAGATATTTGAAAAGCTTTGGCAAAATGAGTTCCAAAATAATGACTTGTTCCATTTTGAAGAGCAACTCCATCATACATCATCGCTTCTAATGTATATGTTTTTTCTGCTCCTGAAAATTTTTCTTTTTCTGTTTTTCTTCCAACAATAACTGGGATTGCTAAAATATTTCTTTGGAAGTCTTCATAAATTTTTAGCATTTTTAATGTTTCTTCTTCTGCCTCTTTTTGTGTTCTATGCATTGTGTGTCCTTCTTGCCAAAGAATTTCTCGACTTCTTAAAAATGGTCTTGTTGTTTTTTCCCATCTTACTATTGTACACCACTGATTATAAAGAATTGGTAAGTCACGGTAAGATTTTATAATGTCTTTGAAATGCTCACAAAAAAGAGTTTCACTTGTAGGTCTTACACACATTCTTTCTTCTAATTTGTTTTCACCTCCATGTGTTACCCATGCTACTTCTGGAGCAAAACCTTTTACATGTTCTTTTTCAACATTTAAAAGAGATTCTGGTATGAACATAGGCATTTGAACGTTTTGGTGTCCTGTTCTTTTAAATTCTTTATCTAGTATTGATACTATGTTTTCCCATATTGCATAGCCATAAGGTCTTATTATCATACTTCCCTTAACATTGCTATAACTTACTAAGTCTGCTTCCTTTACAACGTCTGTATACCATTTTGGAAAGTCTAAATCCCTATCGGTTATTTTTGTTACTAATTTTGACATATTAACCCTCCTGTTCTTCTATTTCAAAATCGTTTATTTCTCCATTCTCTCCTAATATTTTATTTACTTTACTTGTAGCATTATCTAGTTTTTCTTGACAAAGTTTTACTAGATTCATAGCATCAGTATATTTTGTTATTGCTTCTTCTAATGGGATATTCCCATTTTCTAAATCTTTAATAATAATTTCTAAGTCTTTTAATGCACTTTCAAATGTAATTTCTTTCATTTTATAATCTCCTTTACTTCTACTTTTATTTCCCCTTTTGCAAGACGAATATTTAAGTAATCTTTTATTTTTACATCTTTACTATCTTTTATTATATGAGTATCTTTTGTAACTAATGAATACCCATTCTCTAATATATTTAATGGATTTACTAATTTTAATGTCTGTATTTTCATTTGTAAATCTTTTGCTCTCGTTTCTAGAATTCTATTTTTATTAGTTTCTAAAAAAATACATAAGTTTTTGAAAATTTCTTGTTTTTTTTCATAAAGCATTTGAGGATTTTCTAGAATATAACATTTTTTTAGATGTTCTACAACTGTTTTTTTCTCCAGTAAATATTGGTTTATTGATTTTTGCAATTGTTCTTCTAAGTTATCTAATTTTTGAATTTTTGTTTCATATAACATCATTGGATTTTTTAATATATAAGATTCTTTTAGTTTTTTTAGTTCATGTTTTGCTTGATCTAAAGTTCTATTTAATAAACTTGATGCTTCTATTTGTTTCGTTTTTAATATGTTTTTTACTTCTTCTATTGTTGGGACTGCCATTTCTGCGGCACCTGTTGGTGTTGGCGCTCTCATGTCAGCAACATAATCAGATATGGTGATATCTACTTCATGACCCACAGCACTTATAATTGGAATATGGGATGCAAAAATAGCTCTAGCGACCACTTCTTCATTGAATGCCCATAAGTCTTCTATAGAACCCCCTCCTCGCCCAACAATTAAAACATCTAAGTCGTAATTTTGAGCAATTTCAATTTTTCTTGCAATGTCGTTTGCAGCTTGGATTCCTTGGACTAATGCAGGAAACAAAAGGGTTTCACATATTGGAAATCTTCTTTTAATGGTACTTAAAATATCTTTAATCGCCGCGCCTGTTGGAGCTGTTATGATACCAATTTTACTTGGAAATTTTGGGATGGCTTTTTTATAAGATGGATGAAATAATCCTTCTTGATGAAGTTTCTTTTTTAACTTTTCAAATTCTATATATAAATTCCCTAGACCATCTTGTTCCATCGTATCAATATATATTTGATAATTTCCCCCAGACGGGTAAACACTAATACGTCCTGTCACTAAAACATTCATCCCATCTTCTGGTTTAAAATTTATTTTTTCGGCCGCACTTTTAAACATAATTGCACTTATTCTTGCTTCATCGTCTTTTAATGTTAAATAAAGATGTCCAGAGGTATGATGTTTAAAATTACTTATTTCTCCTTTTAAAAACACTTTTTTTAAATGAGGATTTTCATCAAACATTACTTTAATATAATTATTGATTTGGGAAATTGTTATATATTCTGTTTTCATATTTGTTTTTTTCTCCTCTTTTCTAGTATTTTTGTTAATATTTGATAATGTTCATTATAACTTGCCATTATTAAAATTTTTATTTCTTTTTCCATTAAAAATTGATGTTCTAATTCTATTTCTTTTATTATTTCTTCTATTTTTTTAGGTGGATTTTCCGTATATAATTGTAGAAAAAAATCGTTATTCTCATCATAATCTAGCATGTATTCTAATTTCTCATAAAGGCTTGTAGGACTCATTTTATAAGTAGGATTTAATAATATTTGAAAGGATGGTAAGTAAAAGCTTCGATTTGAGTCAATTAAAGGTGGTAAATCTGCATATAGTATATTTTTCTTTTCTTCTAATTCCCAGTTATTGTGTCCTCTATCTCTTTGCATGGTTAAAAAGTCTAAATAAAAAATATGTTTTAATTTTTCCATGATATTTTTTACAATTTGTTCTTTATTTTCCCATGTTCTATAATGATAAAATAATGCTTCTTCAATTGTTTCAAGATTGTTCATGTTAAGAAGAATTTCATCTAATGTGTAACGATAAGATTTATATTTTGGAAATAATTGTTTCATTTTTTCTTGTTCTTTTAAATATTGAAAGTATTCTTCTAGTATAGTAGAACCATTAAGGTAATCATAGCTTTCTTTTTTATAATTTTCGATTAGTTCTCCATCCAAGGTATCTAAAGAAGCAAGTTCTGTGTGAGCAAAATTTATTCCACTTTTTATGGCTATTTTTTCTATTATTAAACTTCGATACATTTGATTTGTCGATTGGTAAGTTTTAAATAAATAGTTTTTTCCATTTATATCATAAAGCCAGTATGCTTTTGTACTACATTCTTTTGCTTCTTTCATCTTAATTTTTAAATTTTTTATGAGGTAAAACAGATCAATTCTCCCATTTATTTTATTCATAACATCTCTTTTAAAAATGCATCTAAAGCAGCATTTATCATTTTTGCTAATTCTTCATCATTATAAAGTTTTGCTAGTTCTACTGCTTCATTTATCGCGACAATTTTTGGAGTATCCATATATTTTAATTCATAAAAAGCCATACGAAGAATTGCTGCTCCTGTTTTATCAATTCTTTTAATATTCCAATTTTTTAAATATTTGTTGGCTAAATCATTTATTTCTTCTATATTTTTTTCCACTCCATTTACAATTTCAATTACAAAATCATTTTGTATTTCAGTATTCTCTTTAATAACTTCTTCTATATCAAAATTTAGATGATTATTTTTTAAAATATCAATTTGATAAAGACAGGTCATACAAATTACTCTACTTTCTTTTCTCTTCATAACAAATCACCTCATTGAGTTTATTTTATCAAAAAAAACTAGCTTTTCCTAGTCTTTTCTTAGGTATTTTTTATAAATAGACAATTTAATTACGAGAAAGAAATAAGGGTTGATACATTTCTTTTTGGTTTGGAAAAAAGCGTTTTTGTTGTTGAATTTTTAGAAGCATTTCTTTGATTTCGTTTGATTTTTCCTTTTCTTTCATTATTTGCTTTAGATAAAATTCGCCTGTTCTTTCTTTTCCTAATATGAAACATTCTTTTATATATAATAAATACATTTTATTTCTTTCTTCTTGGTTTAAGTTTGCTTCTTTAGTTGCTGTTTCTAACGACATTCCGTTTTGTACTAAATGAATAAATTTTTCTTCTTTAGAAACTATTTTTTTTGTATAAGCATCCACGACTTGAAAATATTTTTGTGCGAGAGAATTTTGTCCTAATTTTTCATAAATACAACCTAATCTATAGTATATAAATTTTTTACTTTTAATACCTGGTAGTGCGTCTCGATATTCTTTTAAAGCTTTTTCATACATCCCTTTTTTATAGAAACTTTCTCCTTTAAATGGAGAATTTGCTACTAATTTTAAAGGCTTTTCTTTTATAAGAAGTGTTCTTTTGTTTTCTTTATTTAATGGAATTACCATTAGTTCGTTACTATAAGTCATTATTATTTCTTTTAGTAATTGTTCTTCTTTTTTCGTTTTTGGTTCTATTAGCACAATACCATCTTTTAATACTTGATGGTGTATTAAAAATACTTTTGATATTTGTTCTACATCTTTTATGTTTCCACCATATCTTTTTAGAATTTCTAAGTATAAACTTGTTACTTCCATTTGTTGTTGTTTTAGAGCTATTTTTAATTTTTCTATATATTTTGTGAAGTTTATTGTAAATGTTTTAATATTTTGTAAAATTGAATCTATTTCTTCCCATGAATCTTTTTGTTCGATGAAATGTATTTTAATCAAAAGAACAAGAAACTCTTCTAAATTTGTTCGTTTGGCTTTTCTTAAAAATTGTCTAAGAAGTGTGATTCCTTCTACTTTTTTACTTTTTAATAGCTTTATAATTTCTTTAGGTGAAATTTCATTATGATTTTCTTGTATGTCATTTGTATTTACTATGTATAGTCCCCTTTTTATTCTTTGTAGTTGGTTATTTTTTACTAATTTTGTAAGATCATGAGCTTTAAAGCCTAGTTCTAACAGTTTTTTAGTAGAAACACCATTTTCATTGTTTAATTCAGATAACATATCCATTTTTTCTTTTGTAATCATATTTTATTTTCCTATCTATTTTTTATTTCTTCTTTTAATTCATAAACGAAATTTAGAGCATCCATAGGTGTCATGTGTAACGGATCTATTTTCTTGATTTTTTCTTTCATGTCATCTTTTGGCTTGTCTTCTAAATCCATTGTAAACTGAATTTGCTTTTCTTTTTTTGGTTCTTTTGCTTTTTCGTTTTCATGTTCTTTTAAAATCTCTTCTGCTTTTTTTATGACTTCTTCTGGAAGACCTGCTAGTTTTGCAACATGTATCCCATAGCTTTTGTCGACAGCTCCATTTTTCATTTTATGTAAAAATGTTAGGGTACCATTTTCTTCTACTGCACTCACATGAATGTTTTTTATTGAGGGAATTTTATGTTCTAATTTTGTTATTTCATGATAATGAGTAGAAAATAAAGTTTTACAACGTATGTTTTTGGAAACATATTCTAATATACTTTCTGCGAGACTCATTCCATCGTAGGTCGCGGTTCCTCTTCCAAGTTCGTCAAATAAAATAAGTGAATCTTCTGTCGCGTTACAAATTGCATTTTTGGCTTCTTTCATTTCGACCATAAATGT
Source organism: uncultured Mycoplasmatota bacterium (assembly GCA_947649355.1). GTDB lineage: Bacteria > Bacillota_I > Bacilli_A > RF39 > UBA660 > Ventrenecus. Next base: position 10,822 of record CANSRG010000038.1, read on the forward strand.
AGATTCCCCACTCACTAAATCATCACTTGCCCCGATTCTAGTAAATATTTTATCAATGATTGGTAAGTTTGCTTTATCTGCAGGAACAAATGAGCCCATCTGCGCTAATATTACTATGATTGCTAGTTGTCTCATAAAGGTAGATTTTCCACTCATATTAGGGCCTGTAATTAGTAAAGTGTTAATAGAGGAATCCATTACACAATCATTTTTTACATATTCAAAATTGCTTACTTTTTCAATGACTGGATGTCTACCATTTTTAATATCAATGAAATGTGTTTCATTTAGTTCTGGTCTTACAAAATGATATTCTTCTGCTACGACTGCTAAGGAAGTAATGGCATCTAATAAAGCAATTTGGTTTGCAGTATCTTTTAATTCTAATAATTCTTTTTTAATAGTCTCTTTTATTTCACAGAATAATTTATATTCCATGTCAATTATTTTTTCTTCAGCATTTAAAATCATTGCTTCCTTTTCTTTTAATTCTGGACTAATGTATCGTTCACATCCAGTCAATGTCTGTCTTCTTTCCCAATGTAGTGTTTCTGGAACATTTCCAAGTTGCCCTTTCGTTATTTCAATATAATAACCAAATACTTTATTAAATCCAACTTTTAAATTTTTAATTCCTGTTTCTTCTTTTAGTTTTGCTTCAAAGGAAGCAATAAATTCTTTCCCACCACTTCTTATACTTTTTAATTCATCTAATTCTTTATTATATCCATCTTTAATTAAATATCCTTCTTTAATGGTAACAGGTGGATTTTCATAAATTGCTTGTTCTAGAAGATTATATATGTTTTCATGAGTTTTAATTGTTTCTTTAAAATGGAGTTGTTCCATGATTTCTTTAATGGTAGGAAGTTCTTTTAAACTGATTTTTAATTGAAGTAAATCTCTTCCATTTAAAGTTCCACAAGTTATTTTCCCGCATAATCTTTCTATATCATAAATTTGATATAAGGAATTTCTTAATGTATCTTTTAATATAAATTCACTATTTAATTTTTCAATTTTATTGTATCGTTCTATAATTTTTTCTTTATTTTTTAATGGATTCATTAACCAATATTTTAGTTTTCTAGAGCCCATAGATGTTTTTGTTTTATCTAAAAGCCAAATTAAAGAATATGTTCTTTCTTTTAATCTAAGTGTTTCTATAAGTTCTAAGTTTCTAACTGTGTGAACATCCATCATTAAATAATCATCTGGTATAATTACTTCGGCTGGTTTCATATGACTTAAATCTTTTAATTCTTTTACTACTAAATAATAAAGTAAATGTTTAATGGCATGAATGTAATGCTCTTCTTCTAATGAATCATAAATCGCGGTATATTTTCCTTCTAGTTCTTCTTCACAGATAGAAACTTCTATTCCATAACTTCCTTTTAATGTCGCGATTAAGTTATAATCTTCTTTATTTTTTAAAACTACTTCTAAAATTCCTAAATTTAAAAGAGTACTAATTAGTTTTTCTTTTTGATGAGGTAAGATGGAAACATAAATAGAACCTGTTGAAATATCTGCGTAACAAATGGTATAGATGTAGGTAAAATCTTCAATACTTGCGATAAAGTGATTATCGTGTTCATTTAATAATTCTAGATCTACTACGGTTCCTTTACTAATTACTTGTGTAACCCCACGTTTTACCATTTTTTTATTATCTTTTGCATCTTCTAATTGTTCACATATTGCAACTTTATATCCTTTATTTACTAATTTTTCTACATATGGTTTTACAGAATGAAACGGAACTCCACACATCGGAACACGTTCTTCTAGTCCAGCATTTTTTCCAGTCAATGTGAGTTCTAACTCTCTAGAAGCTAGTTCTCCATCTTCAAAAAAGAGCTCATAAAAGTCCCCTACTCGGTAAAAGAGAATTTCTTCTTTATACTGTTCTTTAATTTCCATATATTGCACCATCATAGGGCTTAATTTTTTAATATCAACTTCACTGCGTTTCACATTATCACCTGTATAAAAGATTATACTAAATAAAAAAAGAAAGTACAAGCGCGATTCTTATACTTTTCATTTTTTATTTTTTCTTTCCCACATGAGTAATTCTATCTCTTCTTTTTTCTTTTTCTATATCAATACCCATGGCTTTTAGTATTTCGTTGCCATTCGGTCCATCTATTGCATCTCCTAATTTTTTTAGAAATTCTTTTTCTTTAATCCATTCCTGAAAATTCTTTTCTCTTTGTTTGACTGATTCTTCTTCAAATACCCAGTTCTTTTTTAAATTATACATATCATAACATTGTAATAATTGTCGTTCTGTTTGTTCTAAGTATCCACATTTTACTCCATAGAAATCCTTTGGAATATATTCATTATATGGATTTTCTATCTTATAGTTTCCAATATATTTCAAGTTACTTACGTCACTTTTTCTTTCTAAATATAATAGATAAATGTATTGATAAGCTAATCCATATTTATCTTTTTCGACGTTTTTTAGAATTTCAGGATATTCATAATTTACTTCGTCATAAATATTACATAAAGTTTGAATATATTCTAATTGTTCTATTTCTTCTTTATTAGAAGGAATACGTTTCTCTTTTGTTATTTTTACCCGAAATGTTTTGGTATGATATCCTCTTATGTTCCAATGCGAGATGATTGTACGAATAAATATTAAATATCTTCCGTTATATTCTGGATATTCTTCCCTGTTAATTTTCCAAGCAAAAGTATCTCCTTCTATCCAATTTTTTGGTTTGGTTTTGTCTTCTTTTTTTACCATTTTATTCCTCCTACATAGGTTTCTTCACCAAAATAATCTGCTGCGGCTGCAATATAATCTAAACGAAATTTATTATTATAGGCTATTCCATTTATTTGGTTATTTCTGTAATTTCCGCGTTTTAGTGTATCATATTTTTTGATTAATGCTTGTTCGATTCCTCTTGCTCTTTCATAAGAAAGGTTTTGATGTTCGTCTTTATAGACCATTTCTAATCCTTCACGAAATGGATTGTGTTTATGTTGTTCTTTTCTTAAGTTTAAATCTTTTGTTCGACCAACATATTCTACTTTATATTCATCATTTACTTTAATAGTAGGATCTACCAAAGTATAAACATTCCATGAAGTATCATTTGATTTAATTTGCACTAAATCTTTTACTTTCGTCATACTATCAACCATTGTATTTACTACAGTTCTAGTGACTTTATACGTAGCATTTCTTACAGCAGGGGTTGCTGCTATTGCCCCTAGAAGTACACATCCTAAACCAACAAGTACTGCACCCATTCCTGCTAGAAGTGCAAAATTACCATCTTTATCAGTTCTATTTATAGGATTATTTTCACAGTAAGCATACAAATTATATCCAAGATTTGTTTCATTTGTGCCAATGATTCCATCAGCATTTAAAAATCTTCCCCATGCTGGATTGTAGTATCTTGTATTTAAGTAATATAGTTTAGTTTCTTCATCATAATAATAACTTCTATATCTATAAGAATTTAGATAAGCAATGTGGGTTTTGTCTATAATTTCTTCTTGTTGTTCGTCTTTTATTGATAAAAGTTTTCCAAAACTATCGTATTCATAAGTTGCTATTTTTTGGTGTTTTTCATTGTAGATGCCTATTATATCTTCTTGATTATTTTTTCATAGAAGTAGATTTTTCCGTCTTTTTTAAATCCTAATAAATGATTTAAGGCATCCCATATATAGTATAGCATGGTATTTTCTTTTTCTTCAAATATTATTCTATCATTTTCTGTAAAGTAATTTGTTGTTTTACCATTTACTATTTTCTTTGTTCTAACACCATCTTTATTATACTCG
>CANSRG010000039.1 GCA_947649355.1 uncultured Mycoplasmatota bacterium
TTTTGGCCTTATAGGCCATGTGAAAACCACGTCTTTTAGGCGTGGTTAGTTATTTTTGGAAAATATTCACATATATTTTTATAATTTCTTATATTTTTGCTTTCAAAAGTAGTAAATTGGTAGTAAAAAGCATCAAATATTTTATATATATGCTTTAAAATAAAGGCTTTCATTAGATAATCAATATTTTTGATATAAAAAATAAGCAACCATTCGGGTGTAAAATTCTTGTAAAAATGTTGTAAAGCTTTTTACATGGTGATGGATATCTGATAAAATAACTTTAGGACTTGAAAATCAAAAGGTTTGTATTATAATAGTTTTCAATAAAAAGGAGGAATTTATTATGTTTAATAATAAAAAAAAGTATAGTTATTTGTTAGTAGGGATAGCAAGCTTAGCATTATTAACTAGTATATATAATCCTAGAAAAACATATCAAGAAATAACTAATAAAGTAGAAATAGCACAATTAGGAGCAAATATAGATTTAACAAAAGACTATCTATATTTATCTGATTTAAATTTTATTACAGAAAATAATTGGTCTTATAATGGATGGAGTGGTCATGATATCCAAAAAGATAAAAACCAAGATGAAGGAGTTTTAAGTCTTATAATCAATGGTGAAAAAAGATTATTTGCAAAAGGACTAGGTGTACATGCAAAAGGACAAGTAACTTTTGATATATCTGAATACTCAACTCAATTTCCAAGGTTTGTTGCTAAACTTGGTGTTGATGCTGCAAGAGGAACAAATGGTAGTATTTGGTTTAGAATTACTGCTTCTAAAGATGGAAAAACTTGGGATAGACTAATAGATAAGACTGATATTGTTACAGGTGTAAGTGAAGCTATTGATGTTGATCTAGACGTTACAGGATATAAATATCTTTGTATTTATGTTGATCCAAATGGTTCCAATGCGGCAGATCATGGAACAATTGCTGATGCTCGTTTGGTAACTAAAAATTTTACTTCCGATGATACTGGAAATTACACTAAAATAAAAAAAATAGATTATTATGATAATATTTTAAGTGTTCATGATTCTGAGTACAATTATAATAATAATTATAGACTTATTCTTGAAAGAGAATTAGTAAAAAAATTAGGTTATTGGAATATTCAATATATTACAGATATAAATGTTAAAACTTCTGAAGCATTAGATTGGATTTTAAGTAATAATAGAATTATAGAAGAAGTTATTGAAGTTGGTGAAATTGCAGATATTACAAAATTCTTAACTGTTATTACAGATATTTATGATAAATATAAAAATGAATTAAAAACCACGAATGGGTATGTTTATGAAAAAATGATGATAGCACTAGCAGCGGGATACTCTACTGATAAAATTATATCACCTCTATCATTTGGTTTTCCATCTCCTTCATATGATTATTTAGAGCGTTTTGAAATAATGAAAAATTTATTTGATAATAATAAACTAAAAATAGTTAAAAATAATGATTTACAAGGAGAATTTCTTGATAATAATTGGTTTAAAGATTATCATGTAGAACTAATGCGTATGGTAATGCAAGATGGAACAAGTAATGGTGATCTTATATGGCTAAATGGTTTTACATATGAAAAGAAAAGCGTAAGTTTTTATATGATTGGTTATGTTTCTCCAGTATATACTCAAGACAAATATTATGCTGAAGAAAATAGAGAAAAATATGATCAACAATTTTATTTAAGCAAATATAATGTTCCTTATGGGTTAGTAAATGGAGCTAAAATTCCAAGATATTGGATGGTGTTTGCTAATGGTGGAATTTGTTGGAATGCATCTCGTGTTGGACAAAGTATGTATCGTGTTAATGGAGTTCCTGCAACAGGAGCTTATCAAGTAGGTCACGAATTATATATTCAATATTATGAAGATGCTAATGGCAATGGTTATTGGTCACCAAGATATGGTAACTGGAGTGGTGCTGGAAGTACTTGGGGTGGAGGAAATCCTTATCGTTACCTATTTAATTGGAATAATAAATATTTTACAGACAAACATATTAGTGGTTCTAAAGTAGCTTCAAGTTCTGGATATTTATATTTAGGACAAGCTAATTTAAATAGATATGAAGATTATAAAAAATCCTTATATTTAAATTTAGCAGCTAATTCTTATACAGATAATAATAAAAAGCTGGAAACATATTTTAAATCTTTAGAAGTTAATAATATAAATTTAGATACTTATGATTATATAATAAATTTATATAAAACTATGAGTGTTCAAAATGAAGGTGGAACAATAACTTCTAATGATTGGTATGCTTTAGCAAATAAAATAATTGAAGCATATACTTATCATCCAGTTGCAATGTTTGATTTATTAAATGTTATAAGACCTTATTTAGAAGGTAGTGAAAAATTACATATTGATAGACTTGAAAAAGATGCATTAGAAAAAGCTGTCGTTGCAACAGCAAATGAAACAATTCAAGGAGATGCTGTTAGAACTCATGCAAGACAATTATTAAATAAAGCTCAACCAGATCCTATGACATTCTCATTTGATGGTGAAAATGCTAACACAATTGTTAAGAATCCAATGTATCAACTTGCTTGGGCTTATAGTTTAGATGGTGGAGTGACTTTTACAGAATTTGTAAATGATGATTCACTTCTGTTAACAAAAGAAGAACTTGCTAAAATTACAGCTGAACATGATATAATTTTTAAATTTATGGGATTAACTGATTATAGATTTACTATAGATATTACTGAAGGCTCTTTAAGTAGTAATTTATTTGCTAATGATTTAGAAAATAGAGTTGTTGGTATAGATTTAACTTATGAATGGCGTAATAGTGAAAGTGATTCTTGGACATCTTATAGATTAGCTTCTCCAGATAATACTGGAAATAAAACATTATATGTTAGAAGAGGAGCTACTGGAACTCAATTAGCAACTGATTCAGTAACATACACTTTTACACCAGATAATCAACCAGATACAAGAAAGTATGTGCCTGTATCACACTTAAGTATAACATCCGTATCTACAGAGGCAACAAATAATGGTGGAGCCGCTATTTATGCAATCGATGGAAATTATAATACGAGATATCATAGTGCATGGAATGGAACAGATACAGAAAGATTTATAACAATAAAATTGGATAAACCGAGATTTGTTTCAGCAATAGAATTTGTTCCAGCAGATGGAGGAAATGGTAGAATAAATGATGGAACCATTTGGGGTAGTATGGATGGTGAAAATTGGGAAATATTATCTCAAAGAACAGGTATAACTTATTCTTCACAAGCAAATACTAATGAAGAAGCTATCAAACTTACTCAAAAATTTGAAGTAAATAATCCAAAAGAAGTGCAATTTATTAAAGTAGTAGCTGATAAAACAAATGGAAATTGGTTTGCAGCTCGAGCATTTAATATCTTCCAAGACATAACAAAAAATCCAAGACCAACAGCTGGAGTAGGTTATAGTACTACTGAACCTACAAATAAAGAGGTAGTGGCAAGACTTTTAAATATAAGTTCAGCTAACTATGAAATATTAAGTGAAGGTGGAGACACACATACTTTTACCGAAAATGGTGAATTTACATTTAGATTTATTGATAAAGAAACTGGTTTAGAAGGTTCATCAGTAGCTAAAGTAGATTGGATTGATAAGGAAGCACCGACTGCTACGTTTCTATTTACTCCTAGTTCAGCAACTAATCATTCTGTAATTGCTACATTAAAACCAAGTGAAAAAGTTACTGTAACAAATAATGGAATTTTTACTGTTGATGATGAAGGAAATATTTATAATATAGATGGAATTATGATTCCAGGTTTAAAAGCAGATGAAAATGGTGATGTTTTTGATGCTGATGGAAATTATGTAACAAATGTAAATCCATTTACTTATGAATTCCTTTCAAATGGTGAGTTTACATTTGAATTTGTAGATATGGCAGGAAATAAAGGAAGTGCTACTGCTAAAGTCGATTGGATTGATACAAACACACCAACAGCAACTATAGAATATGATATTACATCATTAACAAATAAAGATGTAACTGTAACTATATCATTTGATGAAGAAAATGTAACTGTAACAAATAATAATGGAAACAAAAATTATGTATTTACACAAAACGGAGAATTTACATTTGAATTTCAAGATGCTGCAGGAAATACAGGTATCATTATTGCTAAAGTGGACTGGATAGATAAAGTGGTTCCAACAGCAGAATTAAAATATGAAAAATATGAAGATAAAGTAATTGTAACAGTTGTAAATCCAAGTAAAGAAATTACATTTAAAGAAGGAAATGGAGTTTACGAATATACAGAAAATGGAAATTATGAAATTGTATTCTATGATTCATTAGGAAATGTTGGTAAAGTAATTGCTAAGATAGATTCTTTTGAAGAAGAAATTCCTGAAAATCCAGATAAACCAGAAGAACCAGATGATAGTAAACCTGAAAATCCAGGTACTCCAGAAAAACCAGATGATAATAAGCCTGAAAATCCAGATACTTCAGAAAAACCAGATGATAATAAACCTGTAAATCCAGGTATTCCAGAAAATAATCATCCTGTGAATCCAGATAATTCTTATGATAATCAACCTGGAAATTTAAATAAACCTAATGATAATTCTGATAATAGTATTACAAACAATGACGATAATACTGATAAAGATGATAATTCAACAACAGAAAAACCAGATAATAATGAAACAGATAATGAAGCACAAAAACCAAATACTGATAAAGATTATAATAAAAATAATAATTCAACAGGATTAGTTGAAAAAGACGCAGAAGAAAATAATGTAATGTTAGTAGCAATCATAGCAATCTCAATATTAAGTTTATTAGGATTGGGTATAGTTGCTATTAGAAAATTTAAATAATTTTAAAAGGTTATACATGTGAATACAAACATGAACGTTACAAGAATTTGATGAAGAGGATAAGAAATTGTTCTCTTTTTAGTTAGTTGAAATTGAATAAACTTTAAAACTATATAATTATTCGTAAAAGTAAATTACAGACTTAAAAAATCTATATGTTTCAATGACTTGTGCTTTACAAAAATAAAACCTATAAGAGTAGATTCTTATAGGCTTTTTTAATCAATTTTTTTAATTTTTTGTTCTAAAATACTAAATAAATAAGTGTGTACTGGCTTGTTTGAAATTGTTTCAATATATTCTTTATATCCTTTTAATTGATTTATATAGGCATCATCTGTTATATCATTTAGTTTGTAATCTATAATATCAATATGTGTTTCATATACAAGCATTAAATCAATTATTCCATGATATTCTTTCTTTTCTTTTTCATAAATAAATTCATATTCTTGAAATATTTTCGCTTGATTTATCGTTTTTAATAAGTCACTTTGCATTAAATTCTGAATTCTTTTTTTTATAAATTGGTCTTCTATATTTATATTTTCTATGTTTTTTAAATCAATCAATTCTAGAATATTATGAAATTTTGTTCCTAATTCCATATTCTTTTTTTCTTCTTTTCCTATACATTTATTGATTTTTTTAGAAAAATGTTCTTTTCCTTTTTCTTGCGTTTCTTCTATATGTAATTCCTCTACTAAAATATTTTTTTCTTTTTTGTCTGTTTGTCTATTTAAGCAATTTATTTCTTGATAATCTTTATTAAGATGTAGTTCTTCTATTTTTATTTTTGTTGTGTATTTTTTTAGAGTTTTTGGAATGGAATAAAGAATATCTCCTAAAGATTTATATTTATATCGGATAGATTCTAAAACAATTCCTTCCTTATCTTTTAATTCTTCTAAATTTTCTTTTTCTGGAAGAAGTAAAATCATTTTTTCTTTTGCTCTTGTTAAAGCTACGTAAAAAAGTCTTATTTTTTCTGAGATGTCTTCTTTTTTTATCTTGTCTTGAATCAATAATTTTAAAAATGTTTCTTTTGTTCCTTCTTTTTTATTTGCTACATAAATTGGTAAAGATTTTTCATAAATAATATTTCCTTTTAAATCTTCTTTTGAAAAGCTTTTATAAAGACCACTGAAATAACATATGTTAAATTCTAATCCTTTTGATTTATGAATGTTCATAATTTTTACTGCATTATCATTTTCTTCTTCGGTACTTATTTTAATGATTTGTTTTTCTTTTACTAATTCTTTTAAATACTCTAAAAAATCATAAATATCATAATTAAGATTTTTTAAATTTTCTCCTAGTTCTAACATTTTTTCCATTCTTATTGTACTATTAGTAATTTCTCCATGGGTAATAATTTTTTCATAAAAATTGGTATTTTCTAATAATTTTTCTATTATTTCTTTTATACTTGTAACATTCACTAAACATACAAGAGGACTAATATCTTTTATTATTTTTGAATCAAAATAATTTTTCTTTTCTAAAGTATCAAATATTTCTTCGTCTTTTAAATTATAAAGATAACTTCTCGCAATGCTTGTAAAAGCATATTTAAATTCTTGTTTTAAGTTTCTTTCTTTTAAACATATTAAAAGTTCTATTAAATTTTTTAATAAAAATAAATCGTATGAGTCATTTAGAACTTCGTCTTTATACATTGCTAAAGGAATTTTAAAAAATTCAAATATTTTTTTTGTTAAATCAAAACTAGAATTTCTATCCATAATAATGCAAAAATCATTCCATCTTGCCTCATGAATTTTTCTTTCGTCTTTATCATATATAGGATATTTTTTAGTAACTTTATTAAGAATATCTTTGGCAATAGCAAATATTTCAATTTCTTCTTTTGTATAATTTTCTGGTTTTTGATATTCTAGAATTTCCATATGATAATTTTCTTTTGTGTTCCCTTCTTCAATGTAAGAAGTGTTTCCAAAATTCATTTGATGTGATTTTATATAATCTGCATTTCCTATTGTATTTGACATGATAGGATTAAAAATTGTATTGATGTCTTCTAATACTTCTTTTCTAGAACGGAAGTTTTTTAATAAATCTATTTTTATCCCTTGATTTTGATTGGCATAGTTATCATATTTATTTTTAAAAATATAAGGATTTGCATTTCTAAAACGATAAATACTTTGTTTTATATCACCCACCATATAGACATTTTGATTTTCGATTAGTGAAATCAATTCTTCTTGCGTATCTGAAGTATCTTGATATTCGTCAATCATAATTTCTTTTAAAGAAAATTTTAATTCGTCTTTTATTTGTTCATTTTCTTTTAATATTTTTATTGACATCTTGGCAATATCGGTAAAATCAAAAGCGTTTTTTTCTTTTTTCCAATGCGATAATTTTTCAAAATATTGAAGTAAAATATTTGTGATTATTTTTAAATATGTTTTTGTTTCTTCATAATCACTTTTTAATTCTTCAACTGTATTAAATGAAGTCATTTCCTTTAAATGATCTAATACTTCTTTTATTTTCTCTTTTGCGTCTTTACTTTCTTCTGGACTGCCTCTTTTTAAAGATGGTAATTTTGCAGTTTCTATTTTAGCAATTAACGTATTTAAATCTGGTTCTGTCTTTATTGGTTCTAACCAATTATATAGATTTTCTACATATTCATTTTCTAGATTATTTTTTTGTAAATCTATTTCAGTCTTTAATTCATTTATTTTTTCTCTTATTATTTTTTCATAGAGTTTTATCAATTCTTCTATTTTTTCTTTTTGATAAAAAGAAGTGACATAATTTTTTAAATAGTTTTCTTTTTCAGTTTTTAATTCTAGTGAATTTGCTAAATTTAATAATTCTTGTTTGATTTCTTTATCATCTTTACTACAGAAGTCATTGATAAAATTTAAAAAGTCTTCTTCTTCTTTTTCATATAAATTTTCAAATACTTCTGTTAAAATCTTCTTTTTTTGAAGAGAAAGAATACTTTCGTCTGTAATGCCTATTTCTTTTGGAATATTTATTAGATAATGATATTTTTTTACAATAGATAAAGCAAAGGAGTCAAATGTAGTGATGTAGGCAGAATCTAATAAAGCAAGTTCTTCTAATAGATTATTTTCTTTAATTTTTTTTCGTATTCTAGTTTCCATTTCTTTCGCGGCAGCATTTGTAAATGTGAGTATTAAAAGTTCATTTATATGGATTCCATTTTTTAATTTTTCAAGAACTCTAGTAGATAGGACGGCTGTTTTTCCAGAGCCTGCTCCTGCGGAAACTATGATATTTGTTCCACTTTTATGGATTGCTAATTCTTGTTCTTTCGTCCATGCCATGATTATTTTCCTCCTTTTTTAAGAATGATGAGTCACTTTTTAAATATACATTGTCTTTTGGTTCATGATAACAGAGGTCTTTTAACGGACAAAATTCACAACTAGGATTTTCTTTGTTATCAATTATTTTGGGATTGATTGAAAAATCACCATTTAAAATTTTTTCGATGTTTTTTTCTAAAATATTTTCCACTAATTGCAGTAATGTTTCTTCTTCTTTTTGAGTAAATATTTTCGAATATTGATAAAATTCTCCATCTTTTTTTGTTTTTAACCCTGATATTATACAAGAATCCATATAAGTACTATCTACTTTTAATAATGCTTCTTTGTCGCTTGTTGAATAACCAATTTTTTTTAATGCTTTTTGTTTTGTAATTTCATAGTTTTCTTTTGGCTTTCTTTTTATGTTTAAAGCAAGAAGAGGTTGTAAGTAAAATCCTCCACATTTTGCCTTTTTAAAATACGGTTCTTTTTTTAATAAATATAAATAAGTTGGTAGTTGTAGATAAAAACCTAATGGCATCCAACTTTCTTTTAATTTAGGCGTTCCTGTTTTATAATCAATTACTACGAATGTGGTATTTTCTTTTTCTTCTTTGTAAATTAAATTATCAATAATACCTTTAAATGATATTTTTATGTTTCTTTCTTTTAATAATTCTAATTCTAATTCTTTTTGACTTTCTGTTAATTGTGTAAATTTTTTTGTATCTTCTAATCTTTTTATTGTGAATAAGAACTCTTTTTTTAGTTTTTCTAAGAAAAATTCTTCTTTTTTTGAAAAAGAATATTCTTTTTTTGCTTCCTGAAAAGACATTTGAAAGTCAAAATTTTTATCGTCTATTTGTTCTAATACTTTATGAAATATTGTTCCTAAGTGCATTTCAAATGTTTCTTCAAAAGGGACAATTTTTAAAATATGTTTGATATAGTAAGAAAAAGCACATTTATTATATGTATCTAATTTTGTATAAGAAAGATTTAATTCATTGTTTAGTTTTTGATAAATTTTTTCTTTGGGAATTTTTTGGAAATCATTTTGATAAGTTCTGTAAGGAAGTGTATAAAGAGGATTTAATTGTTCAAATGTTTTACTTTTACTTCCATATTTTAAATAATTATCTAATTCTTTTCCAAGTATGTATTTATTTAAAGTATTTGATACATTAAAAAGACAAATTCCTTCTTCTATTTCTAATTTTAAGTCTTCTAAAAGGGGAGAAGGGTAGCATACTTTTTTCCCATTTCTTTTTTTATATGTAATGATACAATGAGGCATGGCTTTAATTTTTTCTTTAATTGTTCTTTTTTCTAATTCATTTTTATCTTTTGATGTGTCTATTTCTAGTTCAATTCTTATTTGATCTGTTAAGTAATCTTCATCTTTTTTTATACGGGGAATCGTATCATTTGTGAAAGAAAGTAAAAAGTAATAATTTTCTTTTTCAATACTATCTTTGTTTAAATCAAATTCTCTTACTTGATTTTCTAAACATTCTTCTTTTCTTTTTGTTTTTTTAACATCTTCTATAATAAAATCCTTTTGTTTTTTTAATAAACAATAACGATTTGTGATATCAATTAAAGTTTCTAATATTTCTTGTTCTTCTTTCGTTTTTATATCGTCTTTTAATAAATTTATAACATCTTTTGCATCCATTGTAGATAAAAGTTTTATAAATTTACTTCCTAGAGGTGTTTGATTTAGTGTTGTAGTTTCTTTTAATCTTAGGGGAATATGTAGCATTTTAAAAAATCTTTGTAAAGGTATTTTGTATTCATCGTTTATATTTCCAATAAATATTTGATTTGGTAAAATACCATTTTTTAAAAGATTTATAATTTGTTCCCCTACAAAAATAATTTCTTCTTCTATATTATTTAAAACATAACATTTTGGAATATTATTTTCTTTTGCTGTTTCTTTTAAAATTACATTTGGAAATGGTTTTAGTATTTCTTTTAAATATTTTTCTTCTTCAATTTCATCTAATATGATTTCACTATGTTGTAATTTCTTTTCTAAAAGTATATTTTTTTCTAATAGATTTCTTTCTATTAAATCTTGTTTTAATTTCGTTAAAAATTTACATTTTTCTTGATTACTTTTTTCTATATTATATTTTAAAATATTTTCTAAATAGATTTTAGCAATTGGTAAAATAACATTTTCTTTATCCATTATATATTCTAATGTATTATCATTATAAATATATGGATATATTTTTAAAAATTCTTCTATAGAATAAAATTTTATTTTTGAAAATGGTTCTCTCTTTTTTAATAGTTTTCTTTTTTTTTCTGTTGTAGTAATCCATATTTTTTCCATAATTTATCTAATTCCTTTTGTTTTTCATTATATCATTTTTTTTTCATTTAGACATTAAGGAAATTATTGGAATTTTGTAAAATTTGGCAAAATAATTTTTTTAATTGATTACTATAGTTTTGTAATCACCATTTTTTGCTAATTATTTTTATAATTATATCTTTCAAATAATAAAGTAATTTTTTTTCCTTTTACTTCAATTTGTTTTTCTTCTTTTAAATGACTTAATTCTCTTGACATAGCGCTTCTATCTACTCCTAAATAATCCGCTAAATCTGTGAAATTGAATGGTAAGTAAATATATTTGGAACCATGCTTGTTTGCTTCTATATTGAAGTATTCTAATAATCTGTTGCGGATAGTTTTTTTGGAAAGAATTTCGATTCTTTCATTTTTTTTCTTCATTTTTTCCATTAAAATTTGTAGGAGATTTTTTGTAAATTGATTAAAATATTCTTTGTCACATTCTGTTTCTTTTGTGATTCTTTGATAATCGAAAGTAAATAGAATAGTGTCTTCTTTAGTAATTACTTCAAATTCTTTGGTTTTTAAGGCAGATATGGTAGAACCAAATATTTCTTCTTCTTCTATTTCTTCCATAATAGTGCGAGTTCCATTTTGGTCAATTTTTATAATTTGAATATAACCTTTAACAATATAGGCTAACATATTTTCTTCTTTAATAATTGGTAAAATTTGGTTATTTTTTTTAAATTCGTAGCAATGAGCTTCTAATAATTTTAAAATTTTTTCTTGGTTTTTTACACTTATTTTGTCAAATAAATTGGTCATTTTTACACCTCTTTGTATAATTATATTTTAAAAACTCGTTTGTTGCAAGTGCAACAATGTTTATTTTTCTTTTTGTGTTATACTTTCCTCGTACTAAGGAAAGTAGGAGGTATTATGAAAATTATTAAAAGAGATGGACATATGGTTGATTATTGTCCAAGTAAAATAGAAGAGGCTATACAAAAAGCAAATCTAGAAGTGGAAGAGGAAGATCAAGCGTCTAGTACCCAAATTAAAAATATTATTAAATACATTGAGAAGCTTGGGAAAAAAAGAATGCTTGTAGAAGATATTCAAGATATTATTGAAATGAAACTTATGAGTATTGGAAAATATGAACTTGCTAAAAAATATATTACTTATCGTTATACAAGAGAGCTTGTTCGTCGTAGTAATACAACCGATTTAGCTATTAAAGAGTTAATTGATGGAGAGAGTGAGTATTGGAATACAGAAAATTCTAATAAAGATGCTAAAGTTGTTACTACTCAAAGAGATTATTTGGCAGGTATTACTAGTACTGATATTACTAGAAGATTTTTACTTCCAGAAGATATTGTTCGTGCTCATGATGAAGGTGTGATTCATTTTCATGATGCCGATTATTTTGCTCAAAATGCATTACACAATTGTGAACTTATTAACTTAAACGATATGTTACAAAATGGCACGATTATCAATGATGTGATGATTGAGAAACCTCATAAATTTTTGACAGCATGTACAATTGCAACACAGATTATTTTAGGAGTTTCTTCTTCTAGTTATGGAGGGGCTACTATTTCTTTAACCCATTTAGCACCTTTTGTAAAAGATAGTTATGATTTTTACTTTAATAAATATAAGAAGAGAAAGTTATCTAAAGAATTGTGTGAACAATATGCTAAAGAAGATATAAAAAAAGAAATTGAAGCAGGTGTTCAAACTTTTAATTATCAAGTTAATTCTATGACTAATACCAATGGTCAATCTCCATTTTTAAGTGTATGTATGTATCTTGGAGAAACAACTGAATATAAAGAAGAACTTGCTTTAATTATAGAAGAGTTTTTAAAACAAAGAATCTTAGGATTTAAAAATTCTAAAGGTGTTTATGTTACTCCTGCTTTTCCAAAACTTCTTTATGTGTTAGAAGAAGATAATGTTCATGAAGATAGTAAATATTTTTATTTAACTAAGTTGGCTGCTGAGTGTACAGCTAAACGTATGGTTCCTGATTATATTTCAGAAAAAATAATGAAAGAAAATAAAATCAATCAATATGGAGATGGAGAGTGTTATCCTTGTATGGGTTGTCGTTCTTTTTTAACTCCTTGGACTTCTAAAGGGAACCCTTCTAAAGCAACTGATTACATTGAAGGTAAAGGAAAGTATTATGGAAGATTTAATCAAGGTGTCGTTACTATCAATTTAGTGGATGTTGCTCTTTCTAGTGATAAAGATATGGATGATTTTTGGACGATTTTTGAAGAACGTCTTGAAATGTGTCACCGAGCATTACAAATTCGCCACAAAAGACTTAGTAAGGCTAATAGTGATGTTGCTCCTCTTCTATGGCAACATGGGGCTTTAGCAAGACTAGAAAAAGGAGAATCTATTCATGATTTATTACATGGAGGATACTCAACACTTTCTTTAGGATATGCTGGTTTGTATGAATGTGTAAAATTTATGACTGGAAAAAGTCATACTGATAATGGCGAAGGAAAAGAATTTGGTCTAGCTGTTATGAGAAAATTGAATGAAGTTTGTAAAAAATGGAAAGAAGCAGAAGATATTGATTATAGTGTTTATGGTACACCTATTGAATCTACAACTTATAAATTTGCTAAATGTTTAAAAGATCGTTTTGGAGTTATTAAAGGAATTACTGATCGTGATTATATTACTAATTCTTATCATGTTCCTGTTTTTGAAGAGATTGATGCATTTACAAAATTGAAATTAGAAAGTGAATTTCAAGCATTAAGTCCAGGTGGTGCGATTTCATATATTGAAACACCAAATCTTACGAATAATTTAGATGTTGTTATTGAAGTCATGCAATTTATTTATGAAAATATTATGTATGCTGAGTTGAATACTAAATCTGATTACTGTCAAGAATGTGGTTATTCTGAGGAAATCTTAATTGACGAGAATTTAGAGTGGTATTGTCCTAATTGTGGAAATCGTGACCATGATAAGTTACATGTTGCTCGTCGAACTTGTGGTTATATTGGTTCTAATTTTTGGAATAAAGGAAGAACGCAAGAAATTAAAGAACGTGTAATGCATATTGATAATAAGGATGCTTAAATGAGATATGCTAAAATAAGAAAAATGGATATTTCCAATGGGCCTGGTGTTAGAGTATCTATTTTTATGCAAGGGTGTACTTTTCATTGTAAAAACTGTTTTAATCCTGAAACTCATGATTTTCAAGGGGGGTTAGAGTTTACGGAGGAAACTATCGCGAAAGTTTTAGAATTTTGTAGTCTAGAACATATTGTTGGTCTATCTATTTTAGGTGGAGAACCAATGCATCCTAAAAATATTTCTGGTACAACAAAGCTAGCTCAGGCTTTTAAAGAGAAATTTCCAAATAAAACGATTTGGGCTTGGACTGGATTTTTGTTTGATCGTGATTTAAAAGGAAAAGAAATTTTAAACTATTTGGATGTTTTAGTAGATGGTTTGTTTGTAGAGGAACTTCATGATCCCACCCTAAAGTGGCGTGGCTCTCTAAATCAACGTGTAATTGATGTACAAGCTTCCACAAAATCTAATAAAGTTATCCTTTATGAGAAAGAACTTCAAAAGAATTGAAGTTTCAGACTGTTGACAAATAGGTAAAAAAGTTACTTATTTGTCTTTTTTTGAAA
>CANSRG010000040.1 GCA_947649355.1 uncultured Mycoplasmatota bacterium
CTACACAATACTTAACGAAACCTGTTTGGGAAGAACCAAAACAAGAAGTAAAACCTGTAAATAATTCAAATGAATTTGTTTATACAGTGATTCCTGGTGACACTTTAACTAGTATTGCAAGGAAATATAATACAACAGTAGATTCACTAGTAAAATTAAATAACATTGCTAATCCAAACTTAATCAATGTAGGACAAAAAATAAAAATCCATGGAAGTACTTCTTCTCAAACAAAGTACGTAGTTAAACCAGGCGATACTGTGTCAGCAATTTGTAATTTATTTTATAAACGTTCTACAAAAGAAGAATGGGATAAAATAAAAAATGCTAATAACTTAAATGATTCTTACTTGATTAAAGTAGGGCAAAAACTAATTATTCCATAAAAATCGAGGATAGTCTTAACGGGATTATCCTCTTTTTTTTTGTCTTTTTATAAAAATTTTGTAAGATTTTGTCGAATATGTAGAAATAGGTAGAATAATAGTGTATATTTGATTTGTACAGGGGGAAAAAATGAAAAATTTATTGTTAAGTCTAAGTAAGATTGAAAAGGAGATTGTAAATTGTGAAAAGGAATCACAAGTTCAAAAAGAATTATTAAGAAAAAGAGAAATAATAGAAACTATGATTTATATAATAATGAAGAACGACCAAAAATAGGTTGTTCTTTTAGTTATTGAAAACATTTTTCTCTTTCTTGAGAATTTCAATACATTTTAATAAAAATTCTCTATTCGAATTATAACCATTTTTTTTAATAAGATTTACTAATTCTTCTTTTTCACTTTCTTTCATATCCACCTTGAACTGCTTATAATTTTTTTTATGATATTCATTGATGTATTTTGTTTGGTTAAATTTTTCTTTCATAAAATTGACTTCATTTTCTATCAGTGATATAATTAGCTAGAAGAGGGCTTAAACCCATCTTCTAACTTTTTTCACTTTACGTTTGGTCTTTAGTCTGGCTACTTGTAAAGTGATTTTTATTTTCCATAGCTTTATAGAAAATGTCATCTTTTCATCTCCTTTCATGATATAAGTATACCATATATAGTACTACATGTCAATAATTTTATTGAAATTTGTCGAAAAAGATGATATTTTATTTTTGTCTAATGGGTAACAAACGGGTAACAAATGCCCTATAAATCCTTTATTTATGGTAGTTTTAATTTGACTTTTAATCAAAGGGTCTCGGGTTCGAATCCCGAGCGAGCCACCATTTTAAATATTATCCCCTTATTTCAAGGGGTTTTATTATAGTATAAAGTTTTATAAAGGCTCATTTTATATCACATAGAAAAACTCTCATTTCATATTTTTTTCTTAGAAGTAATATTATGCTCTAGATCTTTACTTTTTATAGAAAGTAGGGAATTTTTTTAATAAAAAAGAGTATCAATAATGATACTCAGGAACTATTGTCTTAATATTATATTTGTGTAAAAAGTCTTTCAAAGGGGGCTATTTTTTACTTGCAAGTATAATCAGATAAATTATTTTCTTTAAAATTATCTAACGTCATATCTTTAGAAGAATAAAAGGAAACTTCCTTAAAATCTGTTTCAAATTTTGATTTTAGTTGTTCTAAATCCAATTCTTCATAGTTAACTGTAATGACATATTTTACTTTAGTATCACTTTCTTTACTATAAACTGCATTGAAACCTTTTACTTCATTTAATTGCGAAGAAAATGCAGTTCCAAAAGAAACAGTCATGTCTACCATGTCTTTGTCCATTTCAGTAATATTAGTTTCTTCTACTTTTATAACTTTGTTATTTTTGTAAGTTACTATCATAGTATCTTCAATATTATTTCCATCTTTTGTTTCTGTTTTGGTGCAAGTTAATGTACCAGAATTTCCACAACCAGTAATACAAGTTAAAATCATTAAAACTACTATACTCATAACATATTTTTTCATAAACTCTACTTCACACCTCACTTTCTACTATTATTTATTAAAACACTCATAAAGTGGTTTAATCAAAATTATTCTTCTCCAAGTTCTTTGTTGATTTTTTTCTTCCAAAATCATTATAACTTTAAAAAGTGAAAGAGACAAGAAATATATATATATGTTCATTTTTTACATTGACAATATGAAAGTACTTATATATAATGATGGCAAAAATATTTAATTTAGAGGTGATTATAAAAATGAGAATGGATACGAGAAATATACTTGCTAATAATATTGCTTATTTTCGATTAAAAAAAGGTTGGACTCAAGAAGTTTTTGCTGAGAAACTTAGAACAACAATAACTTATTTATCAAGCTTAGAAAATGCGAAAAGAAATATAAGAATCGATTATATCGAGCATATCGCAAATACTCTTGATATTTCAGTAGAGCAATTATTTATAGAAAGACCTATAATAGAAAATCATCGAATGGCTAGAACAAAAAGATAAAAAATTTTATTCTATTTTTGTGAAAATTTTTTTATAATAAAAATGAAAACTTTAAGATGGAGATAAAACTCTGTCTTTTTTAATAAGCATAAATAATAAAAAATAACATAATATTTATCAAAAAGGAAAGGAAAAAATATGAAAAAGCTAAAAAGATTAACAGTAGTATTTATATTGCTCTCTTGTTTTTTAATGCCAACAGTAAAAGCAAGTGATGATGGATTTTATCCCGTGAATGACGAGGCAAGCTTTGATAAATGTTTAGAAAATGAAAGCACTTGCCGCCTTACAACAAATCTTGATGTCCATACTGCTAAAATAGTAAAAAATGAATTAGTATTAGATTTAAATGGAAAAACGATAAGTGCAGATTCCACATTAAATTTAAATTCAGGACTCATTACCGTAGCGCGTGGGGGAACACTAACAATAAATGATTCGGGAAAAACTGGTAAAATAACAACAGGAAATAACAAAAATGTTTGGGCTGCAATCCAACTTTTAAAAGATAATACGGGCGATGAAAAAGCCATTTTAAAAATAAATGGTGGAACGATAGAAGGATACTATTATGGTATTGTAGGAAATGGAACCAGACATAATACAAAAGTAACAATCAATAATGGCAATATAAATTGTTTAAACAAAGAAGATTGTGTGGCAATATTTCAACCTCAAGAAGGAGAGTTAATCATAAATAATGGTACTATTACAGGTGGAACAGGAATAGAAATTCGTTCAGGGAAGTTAACAATAAATAATGGTACTATAAAAGGAGAAGCCACCAAATTTGTAAAAATGTCAAATAAAAGTGGAACTACTACAAGTGGAGTAGGAGTAGCAATCGCACAGCATACAACGAAAAAAAATATTGACGTTAAAATTAGTGGTGGAGATATAAGTGGAAAATATGCATTTTATGAGTGGAATGCCGAGAAAAACAACAAAGAAGACATAAATAAAATCAGTCTAGCTATTTTAGGAGGAAATTTTACAAGTTTTGATAATAATCCTTCTGTATATAGTGAAGACTTTACCAATTTTATAAGTGGAGGAAAATTTAATACATCCGTACAAGAATATTTAACAAATGATGCAAATGTAGTTGCAAAAATAATTGAACCAAATATAGAGCAAGAAAGAAAAAATATAATTTGGTTACTTCCTATTTTTTTAGTTATTGTAGGAGCTATTTTCTTCTTAAAATATCAAAAACAATTTAAAATAATAAAAATCTGATAAAAAATCAGTTTTTTTAATTTAAAGATGTCACTTTCATAATTCGACATGATTTTATCCTTTTAATTGATAAAATAACAGAAAAAGAAAGGAAAAAATCAAAAAAATCAATAATTTTAAACAATTTATCCTTGTGTGGTTAATAGTTTTTAAAAGTTCATTGATATACTTTTTGTAGGGTGGTACATGTGAAATTATCGAAAGCAATATCGCGAAAAATTATGAACATTTGTGCAGAAAAGGATATAACACCAAATAAGTTAGCAAATATCTGTTGTCTTACACAAAGCACAATTCAAAATTTAATTACTGAAAAATCCCACAATCCAAAATTATTAACCATTATTAGGCTTTGTGAAGGGTTAAATATTTCTATGAAAGATTTTTTTGATGATGAATTATTTTCTAAAATAGAAAGGGAAGACTTATGAAGATACTAAAAGAAAGTGAAAAAGAACAAAAAATAATTTTAGAAGACAATGATATTTTAAAAATAGAAACTATGAAAGGAAATCCTATTCAAATTATCATAGAATGCAATGATGGTATTATAAGTATTGATGAAATAAATCTCTATAAAATTAAAGATTTAAAAATAGAAAAAGAACAATTAGAAAAGTTAGAAAAATATATTAAGGAAGAATCTTAATATTTGTTTCTAACTATTTTTATGCTAAAATAAATTTAGTAGGTGAACAAAGAATGAGAAAAATAAAGTATGTATTAAAACGAATAAAAAACATGCAATGGAAAAATATGTTTGATATTGCAAAGAAAATTTCTAAGATTACTCACAAACCTTCTGCATGGATTTTAATAGATATCGTTTATAGTGCTTTAAAATATGGTGCGGGATACATGGATTATTTTGAATTTGAGTTTTATTTATTAAATAAAAAGGAAAGAAAAACTTTTTTAACTTCAACTATCAATAATCATATTATCGCGACTTATAACGAAAAAAAATATTTTGAAAACTTTTCCAATAAAATTAAATTTAATCAAATTTTTCAAAAATATTTAAATCATGATTTTATAGATGTAAAAAATAGTAGTTTTGAAGAATTTCAAAAATTTTGTATAAAGAAAAAGACCATAGTTGGAAAAGTAGTAGATGCATGTGGAGGAAAAGGAATAGATTTTTATGAAATAAATAAAAAGAATTTAAAACAAATCTATGAAACATTACTAGCAAAAAAACAGTATTTAGTAGAGGAAGTAATTGTACAACATAATAAAATGAATGAACTATATGAAAAAAGTATCAATACTTTACGTATCATTAGCTTTTTAACAGAAGATAATGAAGTTGTCATATTAAATGCCATTCTAAGAATTGGAAATGGTGGCAAAGTAGATAATTTTAGTAGTGGTGGTATGTATACGTTTATAGATGATGAAGGAAAAGTATTATTACCTGCTATAGATGAGTTAGGTAAAGTCTATGAAATTCATCCCATAACAAATACAAAAATAGTCGGGTTTCAAATTCCTCAATTTGAAAAAGTAAAAGAACTAGTTCAAAAAATAGCCAAAAAAATTCCAGAAGTCCGTTATGTAGGTTGGGATATTGCTGTTGGTAATGATGGTCCAATTTTAATTGAAGGAAATGAATTTAGTGGGGTATTTCAAATGAAACCTAGTTTAAGTAAGAAAAAAGAAGGGCTAATAGTAAAATATAAAAAGTATATGGACATTTTATAAATGTCCTTTTCTAATGAAAAAAACTTAAAATGCTTAACTCTAAATCCAAATGAAATGTGAGAGATTACTATAAAAATAGATTTTACTACTTGAAATTTCCTTTTCTTTATTATATAATCATATTGCATTCAAAAAAATGCACCCATAGCTCAATTGGATAGAGCGTTAGACTACGGATCTAAAGGTTAGGGGTTCGACTCCCTTTGGGTGCACCATTCTATTTTTGAAGCATAAAATAAAATATCGAGAAGTAGCACAATTTGGTAGTGCACTTGGTTTGGGACCAAGGGGTTGCAGGTTCAAATCCTGTCTTCTCGACCAGTTTAAAATCAAAAGAATCATATGTAAAGTGGTTCTTTTTTCTTTAAAAAAATAAAAAAGTAGAAATAACCATAAAAATATGTTATTGTTATCGAGAAGGAGTGTGTTAATATGTTAAAAGAATTCAAAGAATTTATTAAAAGAGGAAATGTTATGGATTTGGCAGTTGGTGTAATTGTAGGAGGTGCATTTTCTAGTATTGTAACTTCGCTAGTAAATAATATTTTAACACCAATATTAGGAATATTTTTAGGAGGAATAGATTTTAGTTCTTTATCCTTAAAAATCAATAATGCAGAAATCCAGTATGGCATGTTTTTACAAAGTATCATAGATTTTTTAATCATCGCATTTTGTATCTTCTTACTTGTAAAAGCTGTAAATAAAGTATTATCTGTTGGAAAAAAAGAAGAGAAAAAAGAAACAAAACAAACTTTAAAAAGTAATGAAGTAATGTTGTTAGAAGAAATAAGAGATTTATTAAAAGAAACATCTCCCAAAAAGAAACAAGTAAAAAAGAAAGTTGAGAAAAAATAATTCTCAATTTTTTTTTGAATTTCTAAGTATTTTATAGTATACTATTTCTAGAATAGAGGGACTAGTATGAAAAAAATAACCAAAGAAGAAATTGAAATTTTAGACGGCTACTTTAGAGCTACCAATTATATATCTGCAGCTGCATTATATTTAAAAGAAAATCCTTTATTAAAAAGGCCATTAGAATTTAGTGATATAAAAAGCAAACTTGTTGGTCACTGGGGAAGTGCACCTGGACAAAATTTTGTATATACACATTGTAACCGTGTGATAACACAAAACAATTTAAATATGATGTGGATTAGTGGCCCAGGACATGCAGGTCAAGCAACCATGAGCAATGTTTATTTAGAAGGAACTTACAGTGAAATTTATCCAGAATATGAAGAAAATGAAGAAGGACTAAAAAAATTTATGAAACATTTTAGTTTTCCAGGCGGAACTTCTTCTCATGTTGCACCAGAAGTTCCAGGTAGTATTCATGAAGGTGGAGAACTTGGATATAGTCTTGCTCATGGATTTGGAGCCGTTTTGGATAATCCAGATTTAATTGCAACCGTAATTATAGGTGATGGAGAAGCAGAAACGGGACCATTAGCAACAAGTTGGCATGGGAATAAGTTTTTAAATCCTGTGACAGATGGAGCAGTCTTACCAATTCTGCATTTAAATGAATTTAAAATTGCTAATCCTACAGTTTTAGCAAGAATCAGCAAAGAAGAATTAGATTCCTTATTGAAAGGATATGGTTGGATTCCATATTATGTGGAAGGCGATAATAGAAAACTTATGCATGAAAAAATGGCAACAGTAATGGATGAAGTCATCGAAAGAATAAAAGAAATTTGGAAAATGGCAAGAGAAAAAGGGAT
This sequence comes from uncultured Mycoplasmatota bacterium, assembly GCA_947649355.1. Classification (GTDB taxonomy): domain Bacteria; phylum Bacillota_I; class Bacilli_A; order RF39; family UBA660; genus Ventrenecus. Next base: position 7,098 of record CANSRG010000040.1, read on the forward strand.
GAATTCTCGACCTTTGTGGCCAATGATAGTTTTAAGAACTCCAAAAGGATGGACTGGTCCAAAAGAAATAGATGGCAAGAAAATAGAAGGAAGTTTTAGAGCTCACCAAGTTCCAATAGAAGTGACAGAAAAACATCCAGAATCCTTAGAACATTTAGAAAACTGGTTAAAAAGTTATCATCCAGAAGAGTTATTTAATGAAGATGGTTCATTAAAAGAAGAATATAAAAAATTTATTCCAACCAAAAGATATAGAATGGGTTCAAATATCGCAGCCAATGGGGGACAAATTTTAAAAGACTTACACCTTCCAGATTATACAAAATACAAAATAGATGTGAAATATCCTGGCAGCACAGAAAGTGAAGACATGAGAAATTTAGGTGTTTATTTAAGAGATGTTGTGAAAGTAAATGAAAAAGAAAGAAATTTCCGTATTTTTGGACCAGATGAAGCACTATCAAATCGATTCCATGCTGTGTTTGAAGTAACAAATAGACAATGGAATAATGAAATAAAAAAACAAGATGAATTTTTAAATATGGATGGTAGAGTAATGGATTCTATGCTTTCAGAACATATGTGTGAAGGTTGGTTAGAAGGATATTTATTAACAGGAAGACATGGTTTATTTCACAGTTACGAATCTTTTATGAGAATTGTAGATTCTATGGTAAGTCAACATGCAAAGTGGTTAAAAGTTACAAAAGAACTTCCATGGCGAGCTCCAATATCTTCTTTAAATTTAATTGTAACAAGTCATTGTTGGCAACAAGACCACAATGGATATACTCATCAAGACCCAGGAATGATAAATCATTTACTAACAAAAAAATCAAGCATTTCAAGAATTTATTTACCATGTGATACCAACACATTATTATGTACAATGGATCACGTATTAAAAACGAAAAATTATATTAACTTAATTGTAACAAGTAAGCATCCAAGACCTCAATGGCTAAGTATGACAGCGTCCATTCGTCATTGCAAACAAGGGCTTGGAATATGGGGATTTGCAAGTAACGATTTAGATAATAATCCTGATTTAGTATTAGCCTGTGCAGGAGATACACCAACTCTAGAAGTAATGGCTGCGACAAGTATAATAAGAAAGTTTATCTCTAATTTAAAAATACGTGTAGTAAATGTTGTAGACTTAATGAAATTAGATAGTCATGAGAATCATCCACATGGTCTAACAGATCAAGAATATGACGCAATATTTACTAAAAATAAACCAATTGTCTTTGCTTTTCATGGATATCCAAATGTTATTCATGAACTGACATATAAAAGAACAAATCAAAATATGCATGTAAGAGGATATATAGAAGAAGGAACTATTACAACACCATTTGATATGAGAGTTCAAAATAAAATAGATCGTTATCATCTTATTTTACTCGCACTAAAACATCTACCACAATTTGATACAAAAATATTAAAAAATTATTGTGAAGAAATGTTAAAAAAACATCAAAATTACATAGAAGAAAATGGTATAGATATGAAAGAGATTATAAATTGGAAATGGGATTTATAATCTCTTTTTCTTGTAAGAAAAACGCTTGTATGATAGTATTTTATTAGGAGGCGTTCTATGGAAAAAATAATAAAAGAAAATATGTCTCGGCATAACATAGGATTAAGTCCCTATGCTTGTCTTGATGAAGAAGCTTTACGATTTGAAAAAATAGAAGAAGATTTAAGAAGTCCATTTTTTAGAGATATTGACAAAATATTATATTCTTATGCCTTTAATAGATATAGTGATAAAACACAAGTATTTCCAAAGAAGAAAAATGATCACATTACAAAAAGAATGCTCCATGTTCAGTATGTAAGTAAAATTGCAAGAACCATTGGAAGAGCACTAGGATTGAATGAAGATTTAATAGAAGCTGCAAGTCTTGGTCATGATTTAGGCCATGTCCCTTTCGGTCATTTTGGAGAATCTGTATTAAATGAAATAAGTTTAGAAAATAAAGAAGGATATTTTCATCACAATATTGAAAGTATTAGAGTTTTAATGGAAATAGAAAACAAAGGAAAAGGTCTCAATTTAACATTACAAGTCTTAGATGCTATCATGTGTCATAATGGCGAATTCTTACAAGGAGAATATCATCCAAAACAAAAAACAAAAGAAGAATTTATAGAGGAAATAAAAAAATCTTATACAGATAAATCGATTGTAAAAACATTTGTTCCGATGACACTTGAAGGATGTGTAGTGCGTATTAGTGATATCATCGCTTATCTTGGAAAAGATATCGAAGATGCATGTATGTTAAATGTGTTTGATAAACAAGAAATACCAAAAGAAATTACAGATATTTTAGGAACAAAAAACAAAGAAATAGTAAATACAATAATAGAAGATGTGATAAAAAATAGCATTGGAAAACCATATATAAAATTAAGTGAAAAAATATATCTAGCAATGGAAACTTTAAAAAAATTTAATTATGAGCATATTTATTACAAATCACTAAAAATAGAAGAACAAGAACATATAAGAAGGATGTTTCAACACTTATTTTCTATGTACAAAAAAGATATAGAAGAAAGTCATATAGATTCAAAAATATTTACTGATTTTTTAAATTATAAAGAGAAAAGTTATATGGAAAAAAATTCTACATCTAGAAAAGCATTAGACTTTATAGCAGGTATGACAGATGATTATTTTATAGATAGATATATAGAGTGTGTAAAATAAAAAATATTGAGTATAATAAGGAGCGAAGGTGAATTATGAAAAAGAAAATGTATGATTATGATGGTTATAAAATATATACGATAAAAACAGATAAATTTAAAAATTGTTATATCGAAGTAAACTTTAGAGAAGATGCAAGAAAAGTAAATATTACAAAAAGAAATTTACTTTGTAATTTAATGACTTATACTTCTTTAAAATATCCAACAAAAAGAGAAATGAGAATTCACTCAGAAGAACTATATAATCTAGTTTTTGAAGGAAGTGTAAATAGAAGTGGATATAATTTATTTACGAATTTTTCCATTGATATATTAGACCCAAAATTTGTAAAAGAAAAAGATTATTTAGAAAAATCGATAGAATTTTTATTTGAAGTAATCAATCATCCCCATATCGAAAATAATACATTCAATGAAAGAAGTTTTTCTATTATAAAAGAAAGAATTTTAGAAGGTTTAGAAATTTATAAAGAAAAACCCCTTTCTTATGCTGCTATAAGATGTAAAGAAGAAATGTTTGGAGATTCTATAAGTGGAGTAAGATTAAGTGGAAATAAAGAAGAATTACTACCCTTGACAAAAGAAGAATTAAAAGAAGAATATCTTAGTATGATGGCAAGTGCTCACTGTGATATTTTAATCATTGGGGATTTAGATATGGATGATGTAGTAAAAAAAATAAAAAAATATTTCCACAAACCATCTATAGTAACAGAGGAAATTCCATTTATAGTAGAAAATAAAATCAAAGCATATCAAGAAATAGAAGAGGAAAGTAAATATAATCAAACACAACTTTTACTAATGTATCAATTAGAAAACATAACTAGAAAAGAACGCTTTTTTATCGCTCCATTATTTCAAAGAATTTTAGGAAATGCTGGAATGACTGATAAATTAAAAAAATATTTAAGAGAAGAAAATTCCCTTTGTTATTACTGTGGAATAAGTGGAAGTACAAGTGATTTATATGGAATTATTTATACAGGTCTTTCTTATGAAAATACAAATCTCGCTATAAAATATATTAAAAAAGCCTTAAATGAAATGAAAAATGGAGAAATAGAAGAAAATTTCTTAGAAGTTCAAAAAAATAAATTCTTATCAGACTTACGTTTAAGGGAAGATAGTATTTATGGCTTAATAGATAATTATTATTTACATGAAATTGCCAATTTTGCAACTTTTGAAGAATTAAAAGAAGAAATACCTACTATAAAAGTAGAAGATATTTCAAAATTTTCAAACAAATTACATGAATCTTTACTCTATATATTAAAGGAGGAAGAACAAAATGAAACAAATTAAATTAAAAAAATTAGAAGAAACCATTTATATGGATAAATGTGAAAATGGTTTAGAAATTTATGTATGGGTAAATAAAAAAGTTAATACTTTTAAAGGTACTTATGTTATAAAAGCAGGAGCAGATGATGTAATCTTTACAAAAAATAAAAAAGAATGTACCCTTCCACATGGAGTCGCTCATTATCTAGAACATATCATGTGTAAAAACATAGATAATACATCATTACTAGGAAAATTTAATGAATTAGGTAGTTATAGTAATGCAGCTACATACCCAGATAAAACAGTATATGAATTTGTTGGAACGGAAAATTTAAAAGAAAATTTAGAATTATTATTAGATTCAATTTATCAAAAAAAATTTATAAAAGAACATATTGAAGGAGAACGAGGTCCAATATTAGAAGAATCAAGAATGAAAAAAGATAATCCTTCTACACTTAATTATTTTGAAATGAATAATTCTTTATTTTGGAAATATCCTTGCCGAATCATTGGTCTTGGCACAGAAGAAGATATAAAAAAAATAACAGAAAAAGATTTAGAAACCTTTTATCAAACATTCTATCATCCTGAAAATAGTTTTGTTGTTGTAACAGGGAATGTAGATCCCATAGAAGTAATTTATACAATAAAAGAAAAAGAAAAACAAAAAAAATATAAAAAATATCTTATGCCAATAAGAAAAAAATATAAAGAACCAAATAAAATAGTTACAAATTACAAAGAACTATATACCAATATTGAAATTCCAAGAGTAACTCTAGCGATTAAAGTTTCCATGAAAAATTTTAAAGATATAGAAGAAGTACTTTTATTAAATATCATCAATTTAGTACTTGCTTCAAACTTTGGAGTAACATCTTTATTTAAAGAAAGTATTTTAGAAAAAAAATTAGCTGTAACATTAGGTAGCAGTGCATATATTGAAAGAGATTATCTTATTATCCAAATAGCAGCAAAAACAAAATATCCTGAAGAATTACTGCCAATTTTACAAGAAAAAATAAAAAATTTAGAGTTAATAGAAAAAGACATGAAAAGAAAAATTAAATCAGAAATAGCAAATCTAGTTTTAAGCTACGAAGACCCTGAAAATGTAAATGATATGTTAGTATATTCCTTAGTTCGTTTTGGAAAAATTATTGAAAATGAAAAAGAAATTTTAGAAAAAATTACTATGGAAGAAATAAATAATGTATTTTCAAAAATCAATTTAAAAGAACAAATTGTTTTAATAACAAAACCAAGAAAAAAAGACGAAATTTAAAATTCGGCTGCTAATAATTTATAAACTTCACTAGATGTAAGAGAAGACTCTTCTTTTAAAAAATTAGGTAACAAATGTAAATGTACATGTTTAATAACTTGAGATTCTCCATAATTAAATAAAAGAGATATGCCATTTTTATCTAATTTTTTCATTAAAATTTTTTGTATTTTTTGAGCTATCAAAAACATTTTAAAAAGAATTTCTTTATCTAACAATGTATAATCTGTAATGTGGCATTTAGGAATAATAAGAGTATGACCTAATGTGCTTTGATCAATATCTAAAAAAACAAGTACTTCATCATCTTCATATAAAATTTCACTGCCAATTTCTTTTTTTATAATTTTACAAAATAAACATTCTTCCATAATATATATTTCCTTTCTTTTTAAAGTATATCAAAAAAAGGAATGGAAGAAAACTAATTAAGGCTTTTTCTTTATAAGATTTATGAATTTTAAAAAAATCTAGTATACAAAATCTTTTTTTTGGCATACATTAGAGTAGAGGTGAATGGTATGGCAAATTACAAAGAAATCGTTACAAAAGCCGTGATAGGAAAAGCCAAAAAAACAAATGGTATGCATTTTTCCTTTACTCCAGATGAAAAAGTAGATACCGTATTAGGTTGTTGGGTAATCAATCATAATTTTAATGGAGCAAATCAAAGTGGAAAAGTTGGAGTTAATGGTGCTTTTGATGTAAATGTTTGGTATTCTTATGAAGGTGATACAAAAACAAAAGTAAACACAAAACGTTTTGGTTATAATGAATTATTAAACGTTCCATTAAAAGATCAAGCAACATTAACAAATAATTCAGAAATAATTGTTAGAAGTTTAAGACAACCAACCGTGACAAATGTCGATGTTCAAAATGGAAATATTGTTTTAGATATTGAAAAAGAATTAGGTGTAGAAATAGTAGGAGATACAAAAATAAAAGTTCCAGTAGAAGACATGGATGACGATTATGAAGAGATAATGGATGATGCTCTTGTAGAAGATATTGATAAAATAGATGAAAATTATTTAGAAAATGCTGAATAGAACTATTAAGTTAGTTCTTTTTATTGTTAAGCAAATGTAAATTGACTTAGGGGAGGGGTATGATGGTACAATAATTAAGAGGATAAAACAAGAAAAGATACAACAAAAGGATAGTAAAACATATATTCTTGTGTTACACTAGTATCATTGAAAAAAATAAGAACATACTAGAAAAAAGGAAGTTGGTTAATATGAAAAAGAAAAAAGGAGTGTTAGTAGTAGGAATACTTATTGGAATATTTTGTGTAGTTGGAGCGAGTTATGCCATATGGCAAGTAACACATGTACAAACAGGAGAAAATAGTTTAACTGTTGGATGCTTTAAAGTAGAGTTTACGGACGCAAATCCAATTCAAATAGGAAAAGCTTATCCAATAGAAGATAGTGTTGGTGCGTCTTTAACACCATATGAATTTATGATAACAAATACATGTAATGATTTAGCTGCCTATCAAATCAACTTAGAAGTATTA
>CANSRG010000041.1 GCA_947649355.1 uncultured Mycoplasmatota bacterium
TAACGACATTTAAGAACTTATAAAAACTTATTCAAAAATTTACTATCTTTTTAATTTTAAAAAATTAGAATCTATTGAAGGTATAAGATATTTAGATACAAGTAATGTCACAAATATGAATTCTATGTTTTATGAATGTAGTAATTTGACTACATTAGATATAAGTAATTTTAATACTGAGAAAGTAACCGACATGAGTTTTATGTTTTTAGGCTGTAGCAGTTTAACCACATTAGATATAAGTAATTTTAATACTGAGAAAGTAACCAATATGAGTTTTATGTTTTATGATTGTAGTAGTTTAACAACATTAAACGTAAGTGATTTTGATACCAAAAACGTAATCAATATGCGTTATATGTTTAATGGTTGTAGCATTTTAACCACATTAGATATAAATAATTTTAATACCGAACAAGTAACCGATATGAGTTTTATGTTTAAAGGCTGTAGTGGTTTAACGACATTAGACTTAAGTAGTTTTAATACTTCAAATGTTACAGTTATGAATGAGATGTTTCAAAGTTGTAGCAGTTTAACTACATTAAATTTGAGTAATTTTAATACTATAAAAGTAACCGATATGAGTTATATGTTTTATGAATGTAGTAGTTTAACTTCATTAGATGTCAGTAATTTTGATACAAGTAATGTAACTGTTATGAACCGTATGTTTAATGGCTGTAGTAATTTAATTACATTAAATTTGAGTAATTTTAGTACTGAAAAAGTAACTGATATGTTTTGTATGTTTTCGGATTGTACTAATTTAACGTATTTAGACTTAAGTAATTTTAATACCAAAAACGTAATCAATATGAGTTATATGTTTTCGGATTGTATTAACTTAACTACTATTACTTATAGCGAAAACTTTATTTATGTGGAAGGTGTTAGTGTAGAGTTTATGTTTAACAATTGTCCAGCAAATAAACCAACGCATGAATCTTGGAATGGTAAAGTGTAATGTGACTATTTATTACACTTTTTTCATTATTATAATATTTGTTTTTTATAGAATTAAATCTTAAGATGTTTTTGATATTAAATTTTAAATTTCACAAAAAAATAACCATTTTATAATGGTTTAAAGAGTTTTATTATAAATATATTTATTCTTTACCTTATGTTTCTTTTTCTACTAAGAGTTTTTTCTTCTTGCTTTTCATAATCTAACATTAGTTTATATAAAACTAATCCTAAAGATGAATTTCCTATAATATATTCTAGTAATCGACAAATCAATATAGTTCTTTTTCTATCTTGCTTAGTGGAATTTTTTCTCCTTCATTTATAGTAAAAATTCTAGATTCAAATAAGCTATTAGAATCAGGTATACCTTTAAAAAGTGGAAAGCTATGCTTTTCCTTTATTGGGGGTCCATAGATTCTTTGTAATTCCACCATATCTTTTGATAATGCTTCAATATCAAAAGTTTCTACATCTTAATCACACTCATTTGTTTTGGAATTGATATTGTAATAATAAGTAAAATAAGATTTTTGTGGAGTATCAACATTTAACATTTGGTGTCCTTCTGTAGTATAAGTATCTCCAAAAAAGTCGTAATGAGTACAACTTTCGGTATATAAAATATCATATTTTCCAAAATTTTTTAGATTTTCTGGTACCAAAGCATTTCCCAAATGGTGTGTTAATCCAGTAGCAATTATAAATGGTGAAATTCTTCTAAATGCCTTTAGACATTGTTTGTTTTTTAATAATTGTTCTTTTGTTTTCATAAAATCGCTTCCTCGCGACATATTCTATCATTTCACAAAAATATATACAATAATTTTTTATAATTAAATTTCATTTGTTTTGACAGTAATTTAAAAAAGTGTTCTATTTCATAAGAATTCTTTTTTGTTGTAAAATTCTTTTCTTATTGATATAATTAGTTAGAGTAGGAGAGTGGCTAGTATGGATGAAAAAGATTTTTCCTCTATTGAAGAATTAGAGGTAGATGATTTCAATTTAGAAGATACTAAAGAAGTAAAAACATTATCTGATTTAGCAATAGATACATTGGAGAATATGGAAATGTATCAGGAAGAATTTGATGAACATATAAAAGAGAGTGAAGAAATCTTTGAAGAAAAAGTTTTAGAAGAAGTGGTAGAAGAACCTATTTCTAAACAATCTTTCTTTTCTAAATGTAAAGAGAAATGGAGTAAACTTTCAAAAAAACAAAAAAGTTTCATTATTATAGGGATTGTATTATTTCTTATTCTTTTTGTTACTTTGATTCTAATGTTTTTCTTTTCTTCTAAACCAGAAGATGTAATTATTCCAAAAGAACCTGATGTGATTTTAGAAATGGGAAATTATCGGTATGAAAATGGGAAGTTAGTTTTCTTAGATGGGGATAAAGAACTTGGTACTTATGAATGTGAAAATAAAAATGAAAATTTGTGTAAACTTGCTTTAATGAGTGAAGATACCATTATGGATATGACACGAAAAGTGGATGAAGTTGGAAATCCTATTCCTGTTTATTCTAAAATTTATTTTGATCGTTTTGTTTTCTTACAAGATGAAAAAGAAGGAATATCAAAGTTAAAACTTTATGATTTAAAAGAAAGTAAAGTTCTTAAAGAAGTTTTTGAAGTTTTTGTTTCTTCTTATGATAATTATGTTGTTATTAAAGATGAAGAAGGACGTTTTGGACTTTCTAAGTTTTTAGAAGAAGAATTTGTATCTTGTATTTCTCCATCTTATGACGCGATGAATTTTATTCCTAATCAAGAGGAATTAAAAGTAATGTCTGTTCGAAAAGATAATAATTCTTATTTAGTTAATTTAGAAGATCAAGTTTTAACAAAGGCTATTACTAATACTATTGTTGGAGCAAATTCTAAATATATTAAAACTAAAGATTCTAGTAATCATTATCATGTACATGATTATAATGCAAAATTAGTTTTGGACGAAAAAGAAGTTTTAGAATATGTAGAATTACTAGATGATTTTATGTTGTTTGTTCGAGATGGAAAGTTAGAGATTTTAGATTATGAAGGAAGATATATTACTATGCGTTCTCTTTCCTTACATAATGATACTTATAATCCTGTGGAAGTTTATAAAAATCAAAAACGGGAAAAGGTTAACCGAGCTTGGAGATATGAAATTCATGAGAATATCTTTACTCTATATTTAATAAATGGAGAAGAAGAACAAAAAGAAACAATAGATTTACAAGAGGCACATTTATCTTCTAAGTTGTATTATATGAATTATTTTGATGGGACTCTTTATTTTTATAGCGATAAAGAAAAAAAAGAATTATTTGGAAGTTATGAATGTACAAATCGTAATGAACTTGGAGAAAATGTAACTACTTTGTCTCAGTGTAAACCTGCTATGGATAGTGTTTTTAGAGAAACTCGTAATACAAAAGAAACCGCAGATTTTGGTGGGGGAGTCATACCAGTATTTGGTAAAAAATATATGTTTATTCAAGATGGAAATACTATTGTACTTCAAGACCTTTCTTCTTCTAGTACTCTTGCTAAATATGAGTCTGTAGATACTTCTTCTTATACAGGGCAATCAGATGGACTTTCTTTTGTGACTACTGCCAATGTATATTTCATTGCAAAATCTGCATCTTCTAAAAAATTTGGAGTCGCGAATATTACTTCTGATGGAGTAAAACCTGTGATACCTTTTGATAAAGATAGTATATTAACTTTAGGAGATTATTATGTAGTAGAGGAAAATAAAAAGTATTCTTTATATGATGAAACTGGAAAGAAAGTTACAAATGATAAGGTAACACCTATTGTAGATTATCATAAAACGTATTTAAAAACGATGAATAATAATAACCAATATTTTGTTCATACTTTTACGGATTCTGTGACAAATGAATCTTATGATTATGTAGAATTGTATGATGAATTTTATGCTGTTGTTTTACGAGGTAGAGTCCATTTATATCGTTATGATGATGAGGAACCTTATGAGTACATTTATGATAAAGAAGGAAACGAGGGAATTGAACTAGAAACAGATAAGTATTATAATCATCCAATCAATGCTTTTCGTATTACTATTTCTAAAGAATCTATTTCTGTAGAAATTGGTGGAACAAATGGAGTATATAAACCTATGGGAACTTTTTCTACTTTAAAAACAGATATGGAAGGAGGAGAAGGGCAAGATGACGAGTAAAGTAGTTCAAAAAACTTCCTTTATAGTTATTTTAGTTTTACTTTTACTTTTTCTTCCTTTTACTATTTATAGTATTTATTTAAAGATTACTTTAGATGAATCTTCTTCTATAAAAGAAAATAAAAATAAAGAATTCTTTTTTGATGGCAAGTTGTGGTTTTATTCTTCTAATGGAAATCTTTTAGGTACTTATACTTGCCTTCATAATTATTGTGATTATGGTTCTTCTTATGAAAATGATTCTTTATATGCGATAGATTATTATAAAAGCGAAGAAGAATCTTTTCTTCCTATTATCAATGAACAATATGTTTTTATTCGTGATACAGATGATGAGTTTAGTCATGAGGCATTTTTACATGATTTGAAAAATCAAGTTTCTTTTAAAGAGGCTACTTATGCTTCAGTGAAAAATTATCAAATTGGTTTAGAAGAAAATCAGTTTATTGTTGAGAATCAAAATCATGAATTTGGACTTTTACAAGTAGGAATGTTACCTATATTAACTATTCCTTATAGTTATCAATTTTTGGGAGTTGTAAAACCTAATGTTGAAGAAAAAGTGTTGTCTACGGATTACTTTGTTGCTTTAAAGGATGATTCTTGGGCTATTTTATATAAAAATGGAGATGAAGTAAGTGAAGTAGCCACAGATATTTCTACACCAATTGTTACTTTTAATGGAGAATATATTATTACTGAAAATGCTAATAAAGAATATTCTGTTTTGGATTATGAAAATAATGTTATAATGGATTCTAATTATACAGAACTTTACTTTGTATCTAAATATCTTGCTTGTCGTACTGCTTCAGAATTTTTCCTTTATGATTTTGTTACTAAAAAAGAAATTAGTCAAATTCATTCTGTTTCTTCTGATGATTCGGTCGTGGTAGAAATGAAAGATGAAGAAACAATTAGTATTAAAGTAAATAAAAAGATAGTAGAAACGTTGTCTTTCTATTGACTATCTTAAAATGAATTGTTAAGATATTTATGAAATACGTTGAACTTGAGGAGTAAAAGAAAAGGTTTTTTAAGAGACTTTGTGGAAGGTGAGAACAAAGAAAATCTTTCTTTGAAGGTTATCAAGGGAGTAGGATCCGCGATGAGCGTTAAAAATATAAGAAAATGTAAGGATGGTACCGTCTACCTTGTAGACTCCTTTGGTATTGTCCTTTTTTTGATAGGATGGTGTATATGGATAAATATCGTAAAGTTGTAGTTTTTACACCGATGACGGTGCTTGAAGAGGAAACCTATGATGAGTTTTTGTATCATGAAATTTTGATTAAAAAAATGTTTCCTGAATCATTATGGGAGAATCAAAATAATGAAATTTCTTTAGAAACTGATTATTCGAAATGGAGTTATGGCCTTCATCCTAAAGCTTCTTTTTTGGCTTTTGAAATTGGTTTTAGTGTTTTGTATGAAACTGAGAGCCATCTTCATTTTTATGTTGGTGATATTATTTCTCTTGATATGATAAATTATGTTGAAACAAAATGTAATCGAAATGATAAATCCTTATCTTTTTCTACATTTATTGTAAATGAAAATAATGAAAAATGTTTTTATGAATTAGATATGTCTTCTTTGAAGGGTAGCTTTTTTGAGCAACGAGATTATGTTTATCAAGAACTTGTTGATTTACTTAAAATAAAAATGGAAGATTTATCAGTGGAAAGAGGGAGATAAAATGGAAATGTTAGAAAAAAAATATAATCATGAGTTTGTGGAAGAAGGAAAGTATGAATGGTGGAAAGAAAATGATTTTTTTGCTGCTTCTAAGAAGGATGCTAAGCCATATACAATTGTGATTCCTCCTCCTAATGTAACTGGTCGTCTTCATCTTGGACATGCATGGGATACAGCCATTCAAGATGTTTGTATTCGTTATAAGAGGATGCAAGGTTTTGATGCTTTATGGGTTCCTGGTATGGATCATGCTGGTATTGCTACACAAGCTAAAGTAGACAAAAAATTAAGAGATGCTGGGATAGACCCTAGAAGTATGTCTCGTGAAGAATGGACAAAACAAGCTTTTTCGTGGAAAGAAGAATATGCTTTAAGTATTCATAATCAATGGGCTAAATTAGGACTTAGTTTGGATTATCATAAAGAACGTTTTACTTTGGATGAAGGTTTATCTAAAGCAGTAAGAAAAGTTTTTGTAGATTTGTATCAAGAAGGCCTTATTTATCGTGGTGAACGTCTTATCAATTGGGATCCTTTAGCTAGAACTGCTTTATCTAATGAAGAAGTTATTTATAAAGATGTTGAGGGAGCTTTTTATCATATAAAATATCCCATTGTTGGAAGCGATGAGTATTTAGAAATTGCTACAACTAGACCTGAGACAATGCTTGGAGATAATGCAGTAGCTGTTAATCCTTTAGATAGTCGTTACCAAAAATATGTTGGAAAATCTGTTTTACTTCCGCTTGTTGGAAGAGAAATTCCGATTATTAGTGATGAACATGCAGATATAGAAAAAGGAACTGGTTGTGTAAAAATTACTATGAATCATGATCCAAATGATTATGAAGTTGGATTAAGACATAATTTAAAGGGAATTACTGTTATTGGTTTTGATGGTAAAATGAATGAAAATGCCTTACATTATTGTGGTCTTGACCGTTTTTTGGCTCGTGAAAAAATTGTTCAGGATTTAAAAAACGAAGGATATTTACTTCGAGTTGAAAAAATTGTTCATAGTGTAGGTCATTCTGAGAGAACTCTTGTTCCTGTAGAACCAATGATTTCAAAACAATGGTTTGTTAAAATGCGACCATTGGCAGATAAGGTTTTAGCAAATCAAAAAGATGCTTCTAAAAAGGTTCATTTTCTACCAAGTCGTTTTGAAAAGATTATGAATCATTGGATGGAAATTACATATGATTGGTGTATTTCTCGTCAGCTTTGGTGGGGACATAGAATTCCTGCTTGGTATAAAGATGGTGAAACTTTTGTTGGAATGGATTCTCCTGGAGAAGGCTGGGTTCAAGATGAAGATGTATTAGATACATGGTTTTCTAGTGCTTTATGGCCTTTTAGTACTCTTGGTTGGCCAGATATTACATCGCTTTATCAAAAATATTATCCAACTGATGTCTTAGTAACTGGTTATGATATTATTCCTTTTTGGGTAAATCGAATGACTTTTCAAGCCCTTCATTTTACGCATCAAAGACCTTTTAAATATTGTTATATTCATGGACTTATAAGAGATAAAGAAGGCCGAAAAATGAGTAAATCTTTAGGAAACGGTGTCGATCCTATGGATGTTATAAAAGAATATGGGGCAGATGCTTTAAGATATTATTTAGTTACTTCTACTTCCCCAGGAACTGATTTACGTTATGAAGAAGAAAAAGTACGAAGTACTTGGAATTTTATCAATAAAATCTGGAATGCTTCTCGATTTGTCTTAATGAATTTAGAAGATTATCAAGAAAGTGAAATTTGTTTAAAAGATATTGATAAATGGATTTTGACAAAATACAATAAAACCGTAAAATCTGTTCTTAAATATATGGATCGTTATGAGTTTCAAAATGTAGGTAGTGTTTTGTATGATTTTATTTGGGAAGATTTTTGTGATCAATATATTGAAGTAGCTAAATTTTCTTTAGATGATTTTACTACAAAGAATGTTTTACTTAAAGTGCTTACTGGTATTTTAAAAATGCTTCATCCATTCATGCCTTTTGTTACAGAAGAAATTTATCAAAAATTGCCTATTCATGAAAAAACAATTGTTTTATCTATGTATCCTATTTATGATGAAAAAGAAGTTTATTTAAAAGAAGAAGCTCTTTTAGATGATATATTTTCTTTTGTTCGTCTTTTTCGAACTACAAAATCATCTTATAACATTGGGAAAGAATTTGCTGTTGTCTTTCAAAATGAAGAAGATTATTCATTGCCAATAAAAATGTTAAAATTAGAAGGACATATTTTTGATACATTTTCTTCTTCAGCAAGTTATCCAGTAACTTATAAAAATTATTCTTTACTATTGTACGATAGTCATACAAAAACAAAAGAAGAGGAAGAAATAAAAGAAAAAGAAATTTTACTTTTAAAACAAAGTATTTCGAAAAGAGAAGCTTTACTTTCTAATGAAAATTTCTGTAAAAAAGCACCTGCAAAGTTGGTTTTAGAAGAACAAGAAAAGTTAAAATTTGAAAAACAAAAATTGGAAGAATTATTATAAGAAATTTGACATATATTTTGTCAATTTTTTTCTTTTTGTTTTTTAGTTTTTACTTTTTTATGATATGATTTTACTGAAATAGAAAGTAGTGTGATTTTTTTGAAAGCAGTATTTCATATTGCTACAAGTTTAGATGTAGAGGATATTATTAAGCTAACAAATGAATGTTTTTTTGAAAATACTGATGTTTGTAAAGCAAAAGAGATTTTTCTTTCTACTAGTAAAGACCCTAATAATATTTATTTAGTAGGGTGTGTAGAAAAAGAAGTCGTGGCTCATGCTAAAATAACTATTATTGAAACGATTTATGAACCTATGGGTTGTTATGCGATTTTAAATCATGTTTGTGTAAAACCAGAATATAGAAGACATAATATCGCGACACAGATGTTAGATGAAATTACAAAAATCTGTAAAGAAAGAGGAGTTTTAAAAATGGAGTTATGGTCTAATAATGTTAGAGTACCAGCTCATTCTTGTTATAAAAAATATGGATTTGTGTTAGAAGAAGCAGGATTCTTTTCAAAGGAGATAGGATAATGAATTTAAAGAAGATTTATATTGGTGGTTGGTTTCAAAGAACTACACTTCAATTAAGTGAAATTTATGATTTTGTAAGATATGCTACTTCTGAACTTCCTTTAGATAAAAAGAAACTTGCTAAATTGCATGCAAGTTTAGATCTTAAAAATGTAGAGTATGGAATTGATGGGTTAGAATATATTTTGCTAACTACAAATTCTAATTTACATGTAAAAGTTTTTGAAGATGGTCTTATTGTTTTAAATAAGGAAGATATCAATGAGTTTTCTTTGTTTTCAGATATAAATATTTTACAAGAATATTATGAAAAAAATTTATCTCCTGCCTTTAGTTATTTGTTTAGTTTAGGAGCACCTGTTCCAAAAGAATTGGCAAATATTGAAACTGTTTATCCATACTTTATTGTTTTAAATGATGAATCTAGAGAAAATTTGGATTTACTTCTTAAAAAGACAGAAAAACAAAAATATTTTGAATATGAAAATGAACATTATACAGTATTAAGAGGAGATAAATATTATTTTATTAACAGTAAAAATAATGAAAGTAGTCAAGTAGAACGATATATTGAAGAACAAATTTTTATTCGTGAATTTAAAGCTCAGTTACATAGATATTTAAATATTCATCGTATTGTTTGGGAAAAAATTGATACGGTAAAAACAAATGTAAAAGTAAGAGGAAAAGAAATCGTTGCTTTTGCAAGTAAGATTGATGGATATCGAAAAACTATCAATTTAATTGATTCTAGAATAAACCAAATGAATTCATATATTAAAACAAGAGAGCGAATCGCTAAGGCAGATGATAATTTAAGTGAAGCACTAGATTTGATTGGTTATCGTTATGAAACACTTACAAATACTGTTACTTACATGCAACAAATATGGGGTATGACGAAGAATTATTTGACTTCTGCTGAGAAACTTTTTGATAGTTTATCTAGTCAAATTACAGAAAATAGTCTTGGTAGTTTAACAATTGTTACTTCGATGGGAGTAGGTGCATCTTTAATTGGACTATTTACAGAATCAGCTCCAGAATTTACTTCTTTTGGCTTTCTTTATTTTATCATTCTAGCTTTAATTGGTTGGAGTGTAAATAAAATTATGAAATTAGTGAATGAAAATAGAAAATATGAAATTTCTGATATAGAATATGATAAAAATATTAAATAATTGAAAAATTTTAGTTGCTAATAAATATTACAAAGAAAGAAGTATAAAAGATGGAAAATAAGTATTAAAATATTTTCTGTCTTTTTCTTTCTCTTACAAATTTGTAAGTAATTTTTGCACTTTTTCATATAGTAATTTTGTTTTCTTTGTGCTACTATTAAATAGGTGGTTAGAGTGAAAAATAAAAAATATATTTTCTCAATCTTGTTATTTTTATTTCTTTTATTTGGAACATATTATTTTATTTTAAAAAATTATTCTTTAAATGATTTTATTTCCTCTGTAAAGGATTGTAATCCAATATATATATTTTTGGCATTTTGCTGTTTATTTTTATATGTTTTTTTTGCTAGTTTTTATTTAAAAAGGACTTTTACATATTTTGGAAAAAAGATTAGTTGGTATCAAGCTTTTGGATATCATTTTACTGAGGTTTATTTCTCGGCAATTACTCCTAGTAGTTTAGGGGGGCAGCCAGTTCAAATGGTAGAGATGAATAAAGATAATATTCCATACCGAATTAACTCTGTAGTTATATTATTAAATTCTTTGCTTTATAAAGTTGCTTTAATCTTTTTGGCTATTTTTGTGGCAATCTTTTATTCTCAAGAAATTTTTTCTCAAAGTCCTTTATTTTATTGGTTGGTATCGTTAGGTTTTATTACAACTATTTTAGTTATTTTGTTATTTGCATCCCTTATTTATTCTAAGAAGTTTATTCCTAAAATTGCTAGTTTTTTATTTTGGGTTGGAGAAAAAATTCATTTATTAAAAAATAGAAAAGAATTAGAGGAAAAGCTTCTTATGGCAATGAAAGATTATGCGGCTTGTGCAGAATTTACAAAGAAACATCCAAGAGTTTTAATAGAAGGAATTTTCATATTGCTTGGTCAAAGACTTTCTTTACTTTCTATAAGTTTTATGATTTATTTAGCTTTTGGATTACATTCTTTTCATTTTTTTGAAATCATTGCTTTTCAAATTTGTATTACTTTAGCAAGTGATTTTATGCCTTTTCCAGGTGGTGTAGTAGTGAGTGAAGGACTTCTTTTACAAATAAATCAGATGATTTATGGAAGTCTTCTTGCGACTTCTTCGATGATTTTACTTAGAGGAATTAGTTTTTATTTTATTGTTATTTTTAGTGGATTCTTTTATTTATGGTTTCATTTTAAGAAACGAAGGAAAGCGGTGGATTTATGATAGGTATTTTTGATTTTACAAGTTTATTTACATTTCTTGGTACAATGTGTGGTTTATTTAGTATTTATTTTTCTTTTCAAGGAAATTTAGGACTTGCGATGATTTTGCTAGTTCTTGCATCTTTTGTAGATTCTATGGATGGTTTTGTAGCTCGTTTAAAAAAGAATAGAACTGAATTTGAAAAAAAGTATGGAGTACAATTAGATTCTTTATCTGATGTTGTTTGTTTTGGTGTAGCTCCTTTATTTTTAGCTTTTCATGTGAATGATGGGAATATGATATTACAGGGACTTTCTTTTCTTTACTTTTTTGCAGCGATTTCAAGACTTACTTGGTTTAATGTCGAAGAAGAGGAGAGAAGAAAAAAAGAAAGTGGTTCTCGTAAATATTATACTGGACTTCCTGTAACACCATCTTCGCTTATTTTAGGAACTATTTTTTTACTGCGAGATGTTCTTGGTAATATTTTTCCATATCTTTATACTGCAATATTATTATGTGTAGCTTTTTTACAACTTTCTAAATTACAAGTTCCTCATATGCAAAAGAAAGGACAAACAGTATGTGTGATTTACGGACTACTTCTTCTAATACTTCTTATCCTTTACAGTTTATAAAAGCAAAAGAAGATAATGTAATTCTTTCTTTTCTTTATCAAAATCCGTTTGGTAGTCTTTTTCAAAGATTCGCAATTTCAAGATCAGTTACTGTTAGTATGGGTGCATTTTATAATTCAAAATTTTCTAAAACTATTATTCCAAAATATATTCAAAAAAATAAAATTGATATGAAAGAATATGTAAAAAAGGATTATACTTCTTTTAATGATTTTTTTACTAGAAAGAAAAAGAATATTGTTTTTTCTTCTAAAAAAAGCGATTTTTGTTCACCTTGTGATGGGTATTTAAGTGTATTTCCAATTACTTTAGATAGGACATTTTTAGTAAAAGGTGTTACTTATACATTGTTTGATTTACTTCATAATCATATGTTTGCTAAAAAATTTGATGGAGGATTTTGTTATATTTTTCGTTTGGCTCCACACAATTATCATCGATACCATTATTTTGATGATGGTGTTTTTGTAATGAAAAAGAAGATTTCTGGACTATATCATACAGTAAGAAGTGTAGCATTAGAAAAGAAACCTGTTTTTTTAGAAAATCAAAGAGAATATAGTATTTTATCAACGAAAAATTTTGGAGAAGTTCTTTATATGGAAGTGGGAGCTTTGGCAGTAGGAAAGATTTTAAATCATGATAAAAAGACCTTTTTAAGAGGAGAAGAAAAAGGAATGTTTTTATTTGGAGGTTCTACTATTATTTTATTATTTCAAAAAGGAATTTTAAAAGAAGATGAACGGTTGTTAAAAAATAGTAGTGAAGGATATGAAGCTGTGGTACAATGTGGTTGTATAGTAGGTGAAAGAAAATGAAAAAGGGTTTTACTTTAATTGAACTTTTAGTAACTATTGGGCTTATTTGTGTGATTGGAACTGTAGTCGTGGCAAATATGGCGAACAATTTATCTTTGGAACAAGATAGACAATATGAAAATTTTAAGAAGACATTAGAAAATGCGGCATGTACTTTTGTAGAATTAGATATCAATAAAGATTATAAAAGAAATATATGTAAACAAAATGGGAAATGTTCTTTTACTCTTGATCAACTTTTAAAAGAAGGTTTAATTGAAGAAAAAGATATGTTTAGTCCAAAGACTCAAGATTATCTTTCTCCTTTAAAGGTTGTAGAAATAACTTATCCTGGTGGAGTGAAAACTTGTAGATTTGTTGAATAAAAGAGTATGTTTCTTTATGTCATATTCATAAACTAGTTGCTGATAAATTAGTGTTAGAACAGGAATTAGGGAAAATTAGAACTACACCTGTAAATATTGGAGGTACCAAATGGAAACCACAATTTCCTATTGAAAGTCAAATTAAAGAAGAATTAGAGACTATATTAAATCAAAGTGAAAAAACTAAAACAGAAATTGCTATTGAAATAATGTTATCAGTTATGAGAAGACAGATGTTTATAGATGGTAATAAAAGAGTTGCTATGTTATTTGCCAATAAAATAATGATAGATAATGGTTGTGGAATTATAACTATTGCTCAAGAAAATCAAGAAACATTTTATGAAAAACTTATAAAATATTATGAAAGTGGAGATATGTCAGATTTAAAAGAGTGGATTTATAATTGTTGTATAGATGGTATTGATTTAAGAAATAATTGTGAAGAATGAAAAGTTGTCTAATAAAACTGAAATTGTATAGAGATATTGAATTAAAAGATTATTGTGTTGTTAAGAAAAGATGTTAAATAGATAACATCCTCTTTTTTTCTTGACTTTTAGGGGGGGGGGGTTATGGTAGAATAGAAATAGAGAATAGAAGATGCCGAAATACAACCAACTAGTAGTGATAGATGTAGCTTTATGTTACTCTAATATTAGAAAGTTTAGT
>CANSRG010000042.1 GCA_947649355.1 uncultured Mycoplasmatota bacterium
GACTTAACAGAAGATGTAATAGGATTATATACTTGTAGAAGTACAAGTAGTACAGAGACATGTCAAAGTCTTGGTCATGTAACAAGGATTTCTTTAAATGATACAAAAAATCATAATACTATATATTATAAATATATAACTTATGGAACAACAACTAAGGAAAAAGCACAGACAAATACTAATGATAGTACGATAAAAGCGTATTTAGATACTTGGTATGAAAGTCACCTAAAAGATACCGAATATGAAAGATATATTGCAGATTCGTATTATTGTAATAATAGGAGCTTGTATAACGGAAATCCTAGTGGATATAGTCAACTTGGATATGGACCAGAGAAAACAGCTTATAAGTGGTATAGTAGTAATAAAATCTCTCTAACTTGTAAAGAACAAAATGACCGATTTACAGTAAATGATGAAATAGTAGGAAATGGAGATTTAAAATATCCAATAGGACTTATAAATACAGATGAAGCTTATATAACTGGTGGGTCTTCTAGTAATAATAAATATTACTTATATACAGGAAATTCTTATTGGACAATGTCGCCGGATTTTTATAATGGAGGCTATTCAAGTGTAAGAGTCGTGACTTCGTCGGGCAATGCTAATTCCAGCGACGGTGTAGATGCTACTTATGGTGTGCGTCCAGTTTTGAATCTACGATCTGGTAGTCTAAAATTAGGAAGTGGAACCATAAATGATCCATGGAGAGTTGAATGAAAAATATAGGGATTCAATGAAGTAATTATAGAGGAAGTTTTGATAAACTTTTTTCTTTTTTTATTTAATCGTATAAAAACATTATATAAAAATTACTAAAGAATATATTCATAAATATTATTTGTATTATAGAAAATATACAAAAAAAGTGTCACGAGATAAAATGCTATTTTTTTGGAAAGTAAAGCTACTATAAAAAATAGTCATTTTTACGAATATAACGATTAGTTCATACTTTTTCTCATATATCATTTGCATTTTCTAAATCAATTAGAGTACTCATCTTTTCTACAATCGTTTTTTCTTTTAGAATTTTTTATGCGTTTGCCATACAATAAAAAATTTTTCCTTTTTTTTTAAAAAGATATTTAGTATAATTTTAAACGTAGGGAAGTTGAAAGAATGAAAAGGAAGTACAAAACAAATTTGACTATAATAGGAATTTTAATAATCATTTTAATAAATTTACTACTATTTTGGATTGGATATCAAAATTATTTATATCCAAAATTAGGAGAATTTGAAATAAAAAATTTAAAAGAAGAAAATGGCTATTTAGTAGTAGAAACAACACCATCTCATAATGCTGTATCATATGAAGTAATTCTAGAAAAAGACGGAAAAAAAATTTATGAAACCACTAGTAATACTTCAAAAATAGTATTAAAAGATTTTGAAGCAGAATTTAATGACAAAATAAAAGTCAATGTAATCGCAAAAAATAAAAATGATGTTGAAAAGACAAATAAAAATGAATTTTATTATAATTATAAAGAAGCTACGTTTCAAAAAGAAAAAGACCATTTATTATCGGGCTCAAGAGATTTAACTCTTTTTGTCTTAGGCTATGATTATAAAAAAGAATATCAAGTGGAACTTTATTATGGAAAAAATAAAATATATGATTCTTTTGTATCAGGAGAAGATATTACTATTCCATATCAAGTAGTAGAAGGCTATTCGGGGAAGATTACTGCGGTATTAAAAAATAAAAACGAACGAATCACAAGTAGCTTTAATTTTTATTTAAATACACCTATTGTAGGAAAAGTAGAAATAACTTCACCAAACAATGACTTTGCGACTAGATGGAATGATGTAGAAATTGATTTTACAGGCGGAAAAAATGCAAATCATTTTTATGCAAATTTATATTCAAATGGTAACTTTTTAAATAAAATAGAAGTCGAAAATAAAAAAAATAAAATAAAAATACCTGCCGAGGCATTTCAAGAAGAAACAAATTATCAAATAGTATTAGAAGCAGTATACGATGACTTTTTTGAAATTGCTGAGAAAGATGAAGTAAATATTCAAATGGGAAAAAAAGAAGCAACATGGGGTGTTTATGTTTCTCATAATCCTACTTTTATAAAACAAGGAACAACAGTCGATTTAAAAACAATAACAAAAGATGCAGAAATATTTTATACCATAGATGGAAGTGACCCCATAACGAATGGAATACTTTATACAAAACCACTAGAAATTGAAGGAGATACGCTATTAAAAACTTATGCAAAAAGTAAAAATAGATATGATTCTATAATGTCTTCTTATTCCTTCTTTGTGAAAGAAAAAACACCAGTAATTTATTTAAGTCCATCAAACCAAGATCAAAACTATGGAATAGAAAGTGTAGGTTTTACTACAGAAATGGCTATTATGAATCAAATAGCAGATGTAGTAGAAAGAGAATTAAAAAATGCCAATATGATTGTTTATCGAAATAAACCTACAACAGATATGAATGTATGGTCCAATGAATCAAGAAGAGTAGGAGCAGATTTTCACTTTGCAATCCACTCAAATGCCTCAGCTCATCATACAGCAAGAGGCCCAGAAATTCATGTAGATAACGAATATTCTCTTTCTTATTCCATCGCATCAAATATATATGAAAATCTTTGGAACATATATGATGGAAAAGAAAACTATACCTATCACCGAGGAATAAAATTTACAAGAGGTTCTCTTGGAGAAGCAAACGATCAATATCTTCCTTGTGCCTCTTTAATAGAAGTAGCTTTTCATGATGAACAAAATGATGCATCATGGATAATGAATAACATTGAAACAATCGGAAAAAATCTTGCAAGTTCCATTATTTCTTATTATAATTAAACTATAGAAAGAGAGTAGTTATGAAATATATTACATTTGCAGTACCTTGTTATAATTCAGAAAATTACATGGAACACTGCATCGAAACATTATTAAAAGGAAAAGAAGAAATAGAAATCATTATCATAAATGATGGTTCTAAAGATAATACAAAAAAAATTGCCGAAACTTATCAAAAAAAATATCCTGAAATTATTAAAGTAGTAAATAAAGAAAATGGGGGTCATGGTTCAGGAGTAAACAAGGGATTAGAACTAGCAACAGGTCTTTATTATAAAGTAGTAGATTCTGATGATTGGATAGATGAAGAATCACTAAAAAAAGTATTAAATACTATAAAAGAACTACATAAAAAGAAAACTTTAGTAGATATGATGGTAGTAAACTATGTTTATGAAAAAGGAGAGTTAGGTACAAAAGAAATTCATTACAAAAAAACTCTTCCAGAAGGAAAAATATTTACATGGGATGAAGTAGGTCATTTTAAAAAAGATGCCTATCTACTAATGCATTCTGTAATTTATAATACAAAATTTTTAAAAAGCACAGGGATAAAACTTCCAGAACATACATTTTATGTAGATAACATTTTTGTATATTTTCCTCTTCCAAAAATCAAAACCATGTATTATTTAAATGTTCCTTTTTATAGATATTTTATTGGTAGAGAAGACCAATCTGTAAATGAATCTACGATGATAAAAAGAATAGATCAACAACTTTTTGTAACGAAAACAATGATTGATTTCTTTAATCCTTATGATTATTGGGAAAACAATAAAAATTGTGCAAAATATTTAATTCACTATATTGATATTATGATGACAGTATCTACGATTCTTCTTCAAGTATCAAATACTAAAGAAAATCAAGAAAAAAGAAAAGAATTATGGCGTTATTTAAAAGAAAAAAATAAAAAGTTATATAAAACGTGCCGAATTTCTTTATCAGGAGCAACTTGTCTTCCAAGAACTATCTCTGTATTAGGATATAAATTAGCAAGAAAAATATATAAATTTAATTAAAAAAGAAAAATGTAAACACTTTAAAGCTGTCTACATTTTTTTAAAAGAACTGAAATTATAGACTTATAAGTGGGAATTTGCTACAATAGTTGCGGAGGTTTTATCCATGTTAGAAATAAAAAACTTAAAAATTGAAATAGAAAACAAAGAAGTATTAAAAGGACTTGACTTAAATGTGAAAAATGGAGAAATTCATGTCTTGATGGGACCAAATGGAGCAGGAAAAAGTACAATTTGTAAAGCAATAATGAAGTATCCAAATTATAAAATAACAGAAGGAACAATTTTATATAATGAAGAAGATATTACAAAAAAAAGCACTAATGAAATTGCCTCAATGGGACTATATTACATAAGTCAAACTCCTGTTGAAATAGAAGGTATCACAAATGCAGAAGCACTACGATTAGCAATGTCTTCCCAAAAAAAATCAGTAGATATTTTTACCTTTAACAAAAAGTGTACGTTAATATGTGAAAAATTAAAAATGCCTAAAAATTTTTTGCATCGCCCAATTAACGTAGGAATGAGCGGTGGAGAAAGAAAGAAAAATGAATTACTTGGCATGTGGCTATTAGAACCTAGTTTTTTACTATTAGATGAAATAGATTCAGGATTAGATGTAGACGCAATAAAAATTGTAAGTGAAAATTTAAAAGAATATCACGAACAAACAAATGCAAGTATGCTAATCATAACACATCAACAAAGTATTATAGATTTATTAAAACCAGATTATGTACATATATTAAAAGATGGAAAAATAGAAGAAAGTGGGAACCTAACTCTTGCTAAAAAAATAGAAAAAGAAGGTTTTTTAGAAAAATCTAGGGTAAACATCGTGAGTGAGAGTGGCAAAAATGAATAAACTAAAGTGGAACATAGAAGAATTAGGAAAAGATAAAGAAGAATTAGAATTAAAAGACAATACAAAGTATATAATTCTTGGAACAAGAAAAGTAAAACGATTAAAAATAAAAGATAATACACATAATATACAAATTGTGTTAGAAAATAATTCATCACTACAATGTGGAACAACGTTAGATATCGAAAATATTCATTTAAAATTAGAGATAATAAATAAAGAAAATTCTACTCTTTTGCTACAATTAGGCATAAAAGCGAAAGCCAAAAATGAACTAATCATCATAAATAACTTAGAAGAAAATAATATCAATAGTCAAATAAAAATTCGAGTGATGGGAGAAAAAAATAGTCATACTGTTTTAAAAGCTACAGGAGTAATCAAAGAAAATACAAAGAAAAACGAATTTTTAGAAGATATGAAATACTTAAGTGAAGAAAATATTTTTATCGAATGTCTTCCTGAAATATTAGTCTCATCAAAAGATGCAAATGTAAATCACTTCTTAACAATCGGCACAATAAAAGAAAGTGACATCTTTTATTTAAAATCAAAAGGAATAGAAGAAGAAAAAGCCAAAACCTTAATTCGAGAATGTTTCATAAAAAGTATGGAAATAAGAGAGGAGGGATAAAATGAATATAGAAGATTTTCCAATGTTAAAAGAAGATTTAATTTATCTAGACAATGGAGCAACTACCCTAAAACCACAATGTGTAATCGATAAAATAAAAGAATATTATGAAACTTATTCTGCAAATGCTCATCGAGGAGATTATGATATCTCTTTTAAAGTTGACATGGAATACGAAAAATCAAGAGAAACAGTAAGAAATTTTATAAATGCTCCCTACAAAGAAAACATTATTTTTACAAGTGGTACAACAGAATCTTTAAATATGATTGCCAATGGTTTTTTTAAAAATATAATCGAACAAAATGATGAAATTTTAATTACAAAAAGTGAACATGCATCAAATGTACTTCCTTGGTTTCGTTTAGCAAATGAATGCGGGGCTATAATGAAATATATTCCCCTTGAAAGTCATCATTATGTAACACTAGAAAATGTAAAAAAAGCAGTTACACCAAATACAAAAATCATTGCTTTAGCAGGAATTACAAATGTAATTGGCGATGAAAGACCTATAAAAGAAATAACAAAATTTGCTCATGAAAACGATATTTTTGTAGTTTTAGACGGTGCTCAAAGTGTACCACATAGAAAAACAGATGTCCAAGATTTAGATGTCGATTTTCTTGCTTTTTCAGCTCACAAAATGTGTGGCCCAACAGGAGTCGGTGTTTTATATGGAAAAAAAGAATTATTAGAAAACATAGACCCTATAAACTTAGGGGGAGGAATGAATGAATCATTCGATAATCCAAACGAAATTTATTTAAAAGAATTGCCTACAAGATTAGAAGCAGGAACTCCAAACATCGCAGGTGTAATAGGTTTTGGAGAAGCAATTCGCTATCTTGAAAAAATAGGTATGGAAAATATTGAAAATTATGAAAAAAAACTTCGAAAATATGCGATAGATAAACTATTAACTATTCCTCATTTAGACATAATCAATATAGAATCTGATAGTGGTATCATTGCCTTTAATGTAGATAATATTTTTAGTCAAGATGTAGCTTACTATTTAAACAAATATAAAGTTTGTGTAAGAGCAGGAAATCATTGTGCAAAAATATTAAAAAAAGAAGTAGGTGTTACAAATAGCTTACGAGTAAGTCTATATTTTTATAATACAGAAAGTGATATAGATGCATTAGTAGAACTTTTAGAAAATAAAGAACATATTGAAAGAGAGATGTTATAAGTGGACGAGAATATAAGAAGAGAAATCATCATGGAACATTATAGAGAACCATTAAATAGACATCGTACAGAGGAAAAAGAGTATCAATATATCAATACGAATAATTCCTCTTGTATTGATAATTTAGATCTCTTTGTCAAAATAGAAGAAAACAAAATAAAAGATATTTGTTTTGATGGGGAAGCATGTGCAATATCAACTTCCTCAACTTCTATTATGATAAAAAATTTAATTGGAAAAACAATAGAAGAAGCACAAGATTATATTGAAAATTTTGAAAAAATGCTAAACGAAGAAGAGTATAACGAAGAGTTATTACAAGAAGCTATCGCATACAAAGAAATCTATAAACAAGGAAATAGAAAGCACTGTGCATTTTTACCATATGAAGGAATAAAAAAGATTTTAAATAAAAATAATAACTAATATATCTTTAAGAAAAAGCGATAAAAATCGTTTTTTTATGTATAGAAAAAGAATAGAAATAATAAAATGATACGAGGTGGTAAAATGAATTTATCGGATTTACAAAGAAAAGATATCGTAAATATGGAAGATGGAAAAAGACTTGGAAGAATTGTAGATGCCTCTGTTTCTAATAATGGAAATATTGAATATTTTGTAATAATAGAACGAAAATTTTGGCAATTTTTTAAAAGTGGAAATGAGCAAACAATTACTTTTTCTCAAATAAAAAAGATTGGTACAGATGTAATTCTTGTTGAACTTTAAAACAAGCTATTGTATACTTAAAAAAGATAGAGAGAGGGAAAGAAAATGAACTTAAGAATTATGTTAACAAGCTTTTCTTTAACCTACATGTATGGAGATAGAGTATATGGATATCCATTTTTACTATCAAGAGAAGTCATAAAAAAAGCATATAATGAAGGATTATATTTTATTTCTAGTGAAAAAAATATTGAAGATATATTAAACAATCCCGAGAAAAAAAGAAGTATTTTAGTTTTTGCAGGAATTCCTACTTTTCAAGCAGTCTGTGTTGATTTATCCCCAAGAAAAGAATTAACCGCATTAAAAATAAAATTACCATATGAAGAATTAGCAAAATTTACATACAAAAAAGAAACGAAACAAACTCTAGAAAACAAAGAAATGACAATTCCAAAAGATTCATTAGAAAAAGTAAATCTTTATTTAACATTTCAAAATAATGAGCTAGAATATTTAGAAAAAAACTTAGAAAATTTAGAAGAAAATGAAGAAGAAATCCTAAAATATTTTGCAAAAGAAATGGAAAGTTTTCGCTTTGCAATTTTAAATAAAGTAGAATATTTAAAAGAAAAATTAGAAAGCTTTTTATCCTCTAATGTATCAAAAGAATTTTATGAACAAGAAGAAAATTTAAAAATGATAAAAGAATGTTATGAGGAATTATTTTAAAAGACAAAATAAGTCTTTTTTTTAAGAACAAAAAATGATAAACTATTCATATAAAAGGATAGATGATATGAAAAAAGGATTTACAATGATTGAACTTCTAGGTGTAATCGTGATAATCACAATTTTACTACTTATTGCAATACCTATTTATAATGTAATAAGAGGAAATATAAATGAAAGTGTCTATGAAAGTAAAATAAAAGAAGTACTATCGAAAAGTGAATCTTTTGCCGAAGAAAAAAACACTTATTATTTTGATATTAAAACACTAATAGAAGAAGGAATATTATCTGCAGATAATGAATTATTAGAATTTATAGATCCAAGAGATGGAAGAAATATGGCTTGTGATATTATTACTGTCAAAAAAGAACAAAATGGATTTCAAGCCGATGTAAGAAAAAGTGATGTTTGTTATTCAAAAGAAGAATTAGAAACTATTTATGGTTATGTAAAATTAAAAATAGTAGATGAGAATGAAAATAAAATTGAACCAAAAGATGGCTGGATAAAGAAACCAGAAGTTGGAATTATTTATGAACTTCAAAAAGAAAATTTACAAGTAAAAAATGTGAGATGGAGTGGCGAAGAAGAATTAAATTGTACAAAAGAGAATTTAGGAAATTGTAGAAAATATAAAGTAAATACATCTAGCATTAAAAATACGACAATAACGATTTTCCTTACACTAGATCAAAATGGTACAGAAATTGAAACCATGTCTTCAATAGAAATTAACTTAGATATTCAAGAACCAACTGTAAAAAGTCTTAATTATAATAATGATTTATTTACAGAGTCACAACGAAAAGTTGATTTTACATTATCAGATGGAAGTGGTTCAGGAATCAAGGCTTATGCCATTGTAAAAGAAAAAACGTGTTTGACAAAAGAATTTGAAAATAATAAAAAAAGTGCCAAAGATGGAGTCCAAACAGAATATTTAAATAATGGAACTTACTACATTTGTGCAGAAGATAAAGTTGGAAATAAGACCAAAGATGAAGATTTAGAGAAAAATAAAATCATTGTCAAAAATATTGATACAACATCAGCAAATCTAAAATGGAGTATATTAAGTAGTGAAAAAGGCGAGAATGATTGGTATAAATCACTTACACTAAAAGGAATAGTAGAAGAAAAAGAAAGTGGAATATTGTCAGTAAATTACTGTATTACAACAAATACTACTTGTACTCCAAATAAAGAAACTTCTCTTACAAATAATGAATTTAAAGTAGAATTAAATTCAAATAGTATGAATCAAAAAGTATGTGGGGAAACTATTGATAAAGTCGGAAATAAATCAAGAATAATCTGTTCCGATACTTATAAAATAGATAAAGAAATGCCGAATATAAAAAGCTTAACTGCTGAAAATACATGGGGTGAAAAAAATAAAATTACAGCAGTTGTGGAAGATAAAATAAGTAAAATTATAGGTTATGCTTTTACAAAAAGTAGCACCCCACCAACTACTTATCAAAAAGTAAATCAACTAACTAATGAAACATTTACATTTGATGCTACAGAAAATCAAACATTTTATTTTCATGTAAAAGATACCGCTGGAAATAAAAGTACGAAAAGTATTACCATAAATAAAGTGGACAAAACAAAACCAATCATAGATTTTACAACATCAATTTCTGGAAATAATATAACTGTAGATGCCAGTAAATCAAATGACCAAGAAAGTGGCATATCAAAATATTGTTACAAACTAGATGAAAACGCCTACATTTGTAACACAAGTCCAACATATACTTTTGTAGGAATAAAAGATGGAGACCATAAAGTCTGTGCTTATGCATTAGATAAAGCAAACAACAAAAGTGAAGAAATTTGTAAAACTGTGAAAGTAGATAGTTGGATTGAAAAAACTTATAAAATAAGTGGTGCGACCTCAGGATATCACGGAGGTTCATGGCGAATATGGTTTGCCATTAGTGCTAAAAATAGAACGGGATTTCAAATGTATTATAGAAATGGAATACCTCAAGGACTATACCTAGACTGTCAAGTATGGTTAAAAGATGGAGCAAATGCTTGTCGTTCATCTGGAAATACGTATGGAAAGCAAAATACAGAACAAATGAATTTATCTTCTATAGAAGGATTTTCGGGAAGTATAAACTTTAGTTTATCAGATAGTAAATTAGGCTCTCCATGGGGAGCAAGACCTTGTGGAAGTAGTGAAACAAGCTCAGATTCAGGATGGGTTAGTAAGACCTTTTATAAACCATTTTTCTATCATAGATATGAAACCAATGCCCATCGTTATGATTCACCAAGCTATAAATATCAAAAAGTTCAAATTGCAACTTCCGTAGATTTTCAGTATCGAGTAGTATCAGAACATTGTACTTGTGACGATAGAAATCCAGATAGTGATACCAGTATTACTTGTGATTTAACAGTATATCTAAAAGTAAAATTTAAAAACAAAAAAATCACATTATTAGATGAAGCAAACCTAAAAGTCTATCCAGATGCCACAGGATATTTAACAGAAGAAAATGTCTCACAAATGATTCCTACTCATATGCAAGTAGTAATAGGTTCGACTTGGAGTGGGTATGAAGATAATCCCAATAGTGGTAGAGAATTTTGGTATCAAGAAAACATAAAAAACTATTTTTAATATTTTATGCTATAATAAAGAAGAAAAGGAGGGCATTATGAAAAAAAAAGAAATGGTGCTCACAGTTCTTCTTTTATTTTTAGATCAAGGAACAAAATGGATTATGGAAATTCTTTTAAAAGAAAAAAACATTAGTATTATTCCAAATTTCTTTGAATTAGAACTTGCATATAATAATGGAGCTGCATGGAGTATCTTTAAAAATCAAAGAATATTTTTAATTATAATTGCACTCTTTACTTTAGGAATTCTTGCTTGGATGAAAAAAGACTGGGTAGAAAATAAGATAAGCGAACTAGCATACCCTTTCTTATATGGAGGAATAATTGGAAATTTATTAGACCGTATAGTATTTGGTCATGTAAAAGATTTTCTTCATTTTTACATATTTGGGTATTCTTATCCTATTTTTAATTTAGCAGATATTATGATTGTACTAGGAGCAATTTTACTAATAATAGGAACTTGGAAAGGAGAAAAAGATTATGGAAGAAATTTTAGTAGAACAAGAAGAAAAAGTAAGAATAGATAAATATTTGAAAGAACATACATCTCACTCAAGAGCAACAATCAAAAAAATGATTGAAAAAGATTGTGTTTTATATAATGATATGATTGTAAAGCCGAATACAAAAGTAAAAAAGGGCGATAAAATAACTTTGTTAGAATATAAAGAAGAGGAAATAGACTTAACTCCTTTAAATATTCCAATTGAAATTGTTTATGAAACAGAAAATATTATTTTAATCAATAAGCCATCAGGCCTAGTAGTCCATCCAGGAAGCGGAAATAAACAAAATACTCTTGTAAATGCATTACTATATCATACAAAAATGTTAAGTGATTGTAATGGAGAAGAAAGGCCAGGGATTGTCCACCGTATCGATAAAGATACCTCAGGATTACTATTAGTAGCAAAAAATAATAAAGCTCATCAAATTCTAGCAGATAATTTTAAAGAGAAAAAAATAAAAAGAAAATATATTGCATTAGTAAAAGGAATATTAAAACAAAATCATATTATTGTAGATGCACCAATTGGAAGAGATGAAAAAAACCGCAAAAAAATGGCGGTAACATCAAAAAATAGTAAACATGCTCTAACGCATATTAACGTTTTAAAAAGATACAAAGAATACACTTTAGTAGAATGTATATTAGAAACAGGAAGAACGCATCAAATAAGAGTTCATTTAGCATACATCGGATATCCTGTATTTAACGATCCAGTTTATGGTCAAGAAAAAATAGAAGGGTTTGGACAATTTTTACATTCTAGTGAGATAACTTTAGAAGAGCCAATTACAAAAGAACTTATTCATTTTACTGCACCATTACCACCTACATTTGCTAAATTTATAAAAGACTTAGAAGAAAACTTGAATTCCTAAAAGGAATAATAAAGAAAAAGTAAAAGAAAAATAAGGAAGAGAAAATAAAAGGGCATCTTTGTTTTCTTTTTTTAATTCTAAAAACAAAAGAATTGCATAACCACAAAGAAAAAACGAAGAAAAAAAAGCAAAAACAAAATGTTCATAATAAAAAAGAAAAGCGGTAGTAGAAATAAGAAAAACACAATTGCATAAAACTAAAAATAATAAATCCATATTTCTCTCTGCTGGAACAAAAGACTTTACAATAGGAACACCTAAAAATAAAGTTGTAAAAAAGACTACAAGAAAATAAGAAACCATATTCCACCTCTTTACTAATTTTATGAAATCATGTAAAATAATATTACGAAAGAAGGGTATTGCATGGAATTAAGTATGGATAAAAAAGATGAACTAATCATGCGTTTAGTTCACTATTTTATAACAGAAGAAAATTATAGTCCAATTGTCGTGAATGGAGTGAAAGATGAAATATGGCTTCAAAAACCAAGTGGTCCCTATAAAATAGTAAGAATAAATGGCAATTACATTCATAATAAAGAGCAATATGAATTTGATTTATATAAATTAAAAAATGTAATGCATCAAGTAAAGAAAAAAACATTATCTTTTTCAATGAATGCATTAAATATTTTACTAGATGTGAATGAAGGGGTAGCCCTAGAAGATATGAAAGGTATCAATTCTATTTTTTTAAAAAATATCAAAGAAGTTTCTAAAAATCCTTGTTTAGAAAAATTCCCTGATATGAATGAAAAATTATTATTAGAAGAAAAAGGTTTTGATTTAATATTAGATGTTACAAAAGGAATTAACGAAAAAACTGCCAAAGAAAATGCCGTTTATGAAAGTATATTTAAACCTAAAAAAATTGTAGTAACAAATGTTTTAATAGCAATCAATATTTTTGCCTTCTTTATTTCTTACATTTTATCAGATTTTAATTTTTCTGCATATAATTTATTAAGAATGGGTGGTTTAAATTCTCTTTTAGTTCAAAGTGGAGAAATTTGGCGACTAATTACCTCAGGATTTTTACATGGAGGAATTTTACATTTATTATTTAATATGTATTCTTTATATTTAATTGGAACTCAAATAGAGAACTTTATAGGCAAAGGAAAATATTTAACAATTTATTTTATTAGTATGATTACTGCAGGACTTATGAGCTGTGTAATTACACCAAACGTAGTGAGTGTAGGAGCATCAGGGGCTTTGTTTGGATTATTAGGCTCCCTTGTTTATTTTGGCTTTCATTATCGATTATATTTAGGAAGTGTTTTAAAAAATCAAATTATTCCGTTAATTTTATTAAATTTAGTATTAGGATTTACTATGAGTGGAATAGATAATGCAGCTCATATAGGTGGTCTTATAGGTGGACTTTTAGTGGCTATGGCATTAGGAGTTCAAAAAAAAGAAGGACAAAAAGAAAAAATAAATGGTTGGATTGCTCTAATAATTTACATTGCATTTTTAATATATGTTCTATTTTTTAGATAAAATTCAATTACAAGTTATTGATAAATAAAAGTCAATAGCTTTTTTTGTACAATTTTAATATATGTGACTTGACTAATGGGTGGTTGTTGATATGATTATAATATAGAAAAATAAAAGGGGAAAAAAAAATAAAAATATTAAAAAAAGAGTTTTTA
>CANSRG010000043.1 GCA_947649355.1 uncultured Mycoplasmatota bacterium
AAAGCTTATCCAATAGAAGATAGTGTTGGTGCGTCTTTAACACCATATGAATTTACGATAACAAATACCTGTAATGATTTAGCCTCTTATCAAATCAACTTAGAAGTATTAAATGATAGTACTATGAATGAGTATAGTTATATTAAAGCAATGTTAGATGAAGAAAGACCAAACTTATTAACAACCAATCAAGTAGTAGAAAAGACATTAGAGAATGCAAGTACAGCATATAAATTAAAGAAAAGTTACTTAAATGCAAATGAAACAAAAAATTTTACATTAAGACTATGGCTAGATAAAAATACTCCAGCAGATGAAACAATCATGAATAGTGTATTTAAAAGTAAAGTAACTATTACGACTAGTTTTATAGAAGAGGCACCCCTTGCAAGTGGAACTCTAAGAACTATTAGTGAGTATGAAAAAAAAGGTATATGGCAATATAAAGGTCAAATAACAAAAATTATTATAGAAGATGAACTAAAGCCAATTGAAGGCGCAATTGCAAGTTTTGATGAATCTATTACAAAAGACGAAAGTGTCATGAGTTATGTAGTAGAGAATCCAAAAGCAAATGAGACAGATAAAACCACATATACCGCATATTTACAAAGTAATGAAAAGTTATATTTAACTAGTGGAGATTATTTATTTAGCAATTTTCTAAAATTAGAATCTATTGAAGGTATGAGATATATAGATACAAGTAATGTAATTAATATGCAGTATATGTTTAATGGCTGTGGCAGTTTAACAAGTGTTAACTTAGAAAGTTTTAATACAAGTAATGTAGCTAATATGTATAGTATGTTTTGGCATTGTAGTAGTTTAACAACAATAGATGTCAGTACTTTTGATACAAGTAATGTAATCAATATGCATTATATGTTTGGTGACTGTAGTAGTTTAACTTCAATAGATGTGAGTAATTTTAATACAGCAAATGTAACCAATATGAGTTATATGTTTTCAAACTGTAGTAACTTAACTGATTTAGATTTAAGTCCACTTAATACTACAAATGTAACGAGTATGAATAGTATGTTTTATGGATGTAGTAGTTTAACCACATTAGATGTAAGTAGTTTCAATACTATAAATGTAACCAATATGGCTTCTATGTTTGAAAGATGTAGCAATTTAACAAATCTTGACTTAAGTGACTTTGATACAAGTAGTGTAACTAATATGTATTGTATGTTTACTAGGTGTAGCAGTTTAACAAGTTTAGATATAGCTAATTTTAATACTAGTAATGTGATTGATATGGGTTATATGTATATGTTTGATGATTGTGAAAAATTAACAACAATAACTTATGGAGATAATTTTATTCACGCAAATGATGTTCCTGTATCATTTATGTTTAGGAATTGTCCTGCAAATAAACCAACGCATGAATCATGGACTGGAATTTTATAGATATCTTTTGGTATCTTTTTTTTTGATATTTAAAAACTGCTGACTTTTTTTGTCAACAGTTTCTACATTAAACAAAGAAGTATTGCAGCTAAAAATAATCCAAAATTACTTACTATAAAGATTAGAATGGATGCATTTAAATATCCAGCTCTTTTTTCTTTTCTTTTTTGAAGAGTATATATTTGTTGTTCTTTTTCTTCTTTCTTTTGGATTCTTTGATCTAGTATGGAAGTTATAGAAGTAATTTGTTCTCCATTTTGTATTGTTCTTTTAATATTTTCGTTTTTCTCATGTTCTTGTAATCCTTTTAAAAATTCAATTTCATGTTCATAACTTCTTATAATATTTTTTGTATAATCATTCGTATATGGTTCATACTTTTTGGCATTAGTAATAAACTTTTCAAATTCTAGTATCTTTTCTTGTTCTTCTTCATTTAAATCTGGTTTCGTTAATAATTCTCCATATGTTTTTCTAGATTCCATTTTGAATCACACTCCCTAATTCTTTTAGTGTTACTATTTCTTTTTTCTGTTTCATTTCATTATATATCTGGATTATTTTTTCATTATCTTCGGTGTCATAACGATATTTTTTTCCTAAATGATCTGTGATTACTAAAAATTCTATATTTTTTTCTTTTTTAATTTCTATATTTTTAATAATGGATGCTTTTTGTAATTCTTTTTTTTCTTGTTCTTCGATTTCTTTTGTTTGAATATAAATTTTTATAATTTGAAATAAATCTTCTGCTTCTAATTCGTTCGCTACTTCTTTTCTAAATTCTTCATTGTAAAGCATTTCTGGTAAATAAAAATTTTTAATATCAATGCTTTCTAATTGATTATTTATTTTGCAAGTTAAAATTGTATTTTCTATACTTAGTTGTTCTCTTAGTTTAGGATTATATGCCATCCATGTTTCTAAATACAAAAGGTTATCTTTCATAATATTACTAATCATTAGCCTCACCTTATTCTATCATTAGTATAACATGATAGCTATTTTTTGAAAAGAGTTTACTTTCTTTTTATAAATCGTTTATAATATTTAAAGTGATGTTTATGAAAGAACCATTAAATGAAAATTTTATTAAAAATTTATCTTTACGAAAACAAGAACCTTTATGGATGACGGAGTTTCGTTTAAAATCTTTTCAAGAGTTTTTATCTCAAGAAAATCCTACTTTTGGTCCAAATCTTCCAATTTCTTTTGATGATTTACTTTATTATAAAAAGAGTGAAGAACAAAAAAGTGATTGGAAAGATGTTTCTAAGGATACTTATCATACTTTTTGTAAATTGGGAGTTGTAGATGCGGAAGAAAAATATTTGGCAGGAGTTTCAAATCAATTAGAAAGTGAAGTTGTATATCATAAAAATAAGACAGATGAAAACATTATTTTTTGTAGTACTGACGATGCACTTAAAAATTATCCAGAACTTTTTTCAAAATATTTTAATACTTTAGTAGATTATAAAGAAAATAAATATACTGCTTTAAATGGAGCTGTTTGGAGTGGAGGCTCATTTATTTATATACCGCCTTTTACAAAGTTAGATCGACCTTTACAAAGTTATTTTCGGATTGATACAGAAAGCTTAGGACAGTTTGAAAGAACAATTATTATTGTAGATGAAGGCTCAGAGCTATCCTATATTGAAGGCTGTACGGCCAAAAGTTTTTCTAAAAGTTCTTTGCATGCAGGAGTTGTAGAAATTTTTGTTGGTAAAAATGCAAGATGCCGCTACAGTACAATTCAAAATTGGAGTACTGATGTTTACAATTTAGTTACAAAACGTGCAATTGTAGATGATGGTGGTGTGATGGAATGGGTAGATGGTAATATTGGAAGTGGTGTTACTATGAAATACCCAAGTGTAATTTTAAAAGGGGATTATTCTTCTGGAAATTGTATAAGTATTGCTTATGCTAAAGAAGGACAAGTTTTGGATGCGGGAGCAAAAATGATTCATTTAGGACAACATACGAAAAGTAATATTTTAAATAAATCGATTGCTTCTTTTGGTGGAGTTAGTAATTATAGAGGAACAGTAAGAATTTCTAAGAATGCTCTTTTTAGTGAAGCTACTATAAAATGTGATACTATTTTATTAGACGATAATAGTAAAAGTGATACTTATCCTAAAAATATTGTAGAAAATACTAATAGTACTTTAGAACATGAAGCGACAGTTTCTAGAGTAAATGAAGAAAAGTTATTTTATTTACAAAGTAAAGGTTTAAGTGAAGAAACAGCAAAAGAATTATTTATTTTAGGTTTTGTAGATGAATTTAAAAAAGAACTTCCAATGGAATATGCAGTTGAATTAAATCGTTTGTTAAAAGAATAGTTTTTTTGAATGTATAAAAGTGTTAATTTACGTAAATATAATTAAAAGTGCTAATTTTTATAATTGGTACTTTTTTCTTTGCAATTTTTCATAAATTTGTTAAGCAGATTTTATTGTTTTTGTGAAATTTTTAAGTAAACTTTTTTAATTTTGGCTATTTGCATCTTCTTTTTTTTCTTGTTTTAATGAGCTTGGAAAGGAGGAATTTATGTGAATCATGTTATTTTAATAGGACGTCTTACAGGAACTCCTGAAGTTGTGAAAACGGAAAATGATGTTTCAAGAACTGTTATAAATTTAGCAGTTCAAAGAACATATAAAAATCAAGATGGTCTTTATGAAACTGATTTTCTTCGTCTTGTTTTATGGAATGGAATTGCTGATCGAGC
Source organism: uncultured Mycoplasmatota bacterium (assembly GCA_947649355.1). GTDB lineage: Bacteria > Bacillota_I > Bacilli_A > RF39 > UBA660 > Ventrenecus. The sequence goes on from CANSRG010000043.1 coordinate 4,166, forward strand.
TTGTGAATATTGTAAAAAGGGAGATGTAGTATGTATTCGTGGTCGATTACAAGTTCGAAACTATTTAGATGAAGATGGTAAAAAAAAGTTTATCACCGAAGTTATTGTAGAAACGATTTCCTTTGTTAGTAGTACAAAAGCTATTGATAAAGAAAATGAAAAAGAGTCTTAATTTTTTTGTTTCTCTTTCATATGATTTAATTAGGTGAGATGATGAATAGATATTTAAGAGTTTTTGGTCTCGTTGCCCTTTTGTGTTTTAGTTTTTATTATACTGAACAAATAGCCCATTTTATGCGTAGTAAAGATCCTATTTATGAATCCATAATGGTTTTTAGGGAAGATCATGAACTACCTTCTTTTAATGCAGAAATTATAGATGATTATATTATTCCAGGATTATCTGGAAAAACAGTTAATGTTGAAAAAAGTTTTCGAAATATGAAAAATTTGGGTTATTTTACGGAGTCCCTTTTTGTCTTTGATGAATTAAAACCAGAAATTTCTTTAGAAAATAATTTGGATAAAATTATTTCTCAAGGGAATCCATCTAAGCAAGCAGTATCTTTACTAATAGAAAGTGAATCACATCGGTTGTATTTAGAAGAAATGGGGGTTTTTTATGCACTTTTAACTACAAAAGATAACATGAATAAAGTTCTTACAAATGGTATTAAAATCAATCATGATTATGGAAATTATGATACTGTTTTAAAAGAACTTAAATTAAAAAAAGAAGATACTCCATATTGTCTTGTTACTAATAAAGATGAAGAGTTTTGTCGGAAGAAAAAGAAAGTTTTAATTCAAGAAACTTTAAGGTTTGACCGAAGTAATTTTTCTAAACTTTATAATGCTGTTTCTTCTGGTGCCATTCTTTCAATTTCTGATAATTTAAGTCTTTCTAATTTACAGCTATTATTAAATCAAATTTATTTTAAGGGTTATAAAATTGTTTCTTTAGATGAACTTTTAAGTGAGAGTCGCAACTAATTTACAAAACTATTTTTTTCTGTTATAATACATTCACAAACAAAAACTTTCTTTTTCATCTTTCTTTTTATGAGATGAAGTTATACAAAAGAAATTCTATTAGTGAAAGGATGTATTTTTATGGAAAAAATTAAAATTTTTAGTTTGGGTGGATTAGATGAAATGGGTAAAAATACCTATGTTATTGAAATCAATCAAGATTTGTTTGTTTTTGACTGTGGTCTTAAATATGCCGAGGGGTTTATGTATGGAATAGATTATATTATTCCTGATTATGATTATCTTGTTAAAAATAAAAAACGAATAAAAGGGGTTTTTATTACTCATGGTCATTATGAAAATATGGGTGCATGTGCTGATTTAGCAAGAACTATTTCTGGTATCAAATTTTATGCTACTCATTATACTAAGTTTGTTTTAATGGATTTAGGGGTAAAAGAAGAGAATATTATTGAAATTAAGCCTAATAAAAAATTAACTTTTGGACCTGTTTCTATTTTTCCTATGTCTGTAAGTCATAGTGTGCCAGGTGCTGTTATGTATTGTATAAATACGAAACATGGTTCTATTTGTTATACAGGAGATTTTATAATTGATCCTTTAATGCGAGGAAATTATGATATGGATTTAGGCAAAATTGCTTATGTTGGAAAACAAGGAGTTTTATGTCTTTTAAGCGAATCTGTATTTTCTGAACATACTGGTCATACTTCTCCAACACATCGTTTAGCTAGTTTTTTTAGTGATGTTTTAAATAAATACGAAGGTCGTGTTTTGTTTAGTGTGCTGCCAACTCATTTATATACTATTCAAGATATTTTTGAAGGCTTAAAAAATACTCATCGTAAAGTTGTGATTATGGGAAAGAAGTTACAAAATTTTATTCGTTTTGCTCATGATAATGGCTACCTTTCTTATGAAGAAGATATGATTGGAGATTTAACAAATATAACTGATTCTAATTCTGTTTTACTTATTTGTGATGATAAGTCTAATGCTTATGCTCCAATCAATAAAATTGTAAATGGATATGATAAATTTATTACTTTAAGAGAAGGAGATGCAGTTTTATTTGCAGAACCTCGTTATGATTCTAATGAAAAAACTATTGTAAAATTAGAAAATGATTTAGCAATGGCTGGATGTAAGATTATCAATTTACCAAAATCTAAAAATATTTTACACCATGCATCTCAAGAAGATTTAATGTTAATGATTAAACTAATGAATCCTAAATATTATATTCCTGTTAAAGGGGAATATCGTTATATGGTGAATAATGCAAATTTGGCTAATTCTTTAGGAGTTCCTGCTGAAAATATCTTTTTAAAACAAAATGGAGATGTCATTGAATTTATCGATGGAGTTGCAACTAATTCCTCTCAACGTATTAAAGTAAAAGATATTTTAATTGATGGTAAAAGTAGTGATGATATTGGTGAACTTGTTATAAAGGATAGAGAAATGCTTAGTGATAATGGGATTGTTCTTATTAGTGCTACTTTAAGCAAAAAAGATAAGGTTATTCTTGTAGGACCAGAAGTTACTACGAAGGGATTTATTTATGTTCGAGATTCTAAAGATATGATTATGGGAATGAAAGCGATTAGTGAAGAAGTTATTACAAGTAATATTGTAAATCAAGTTGTAGATTACAATAAGATAAAAACGGATATTCGTTCTCAATTATCTGCTTATTTATATGAACAAACAGAATGTAAGCCAATGATTATTGCGGTTGTACAAGAAGTGTAATTCACTTCTTTTTCGTTATGATAAATGTGTATAATTTCTAAGTTTTACTTTTTAATTAGTTATAGTTAAATTTGGCAGGATTTGCTTATTAGTTATTTAAATCAAGAAAAACTTTTTTCATAATATTTAATCTAACTAGTGTTTTTTTATTTAATATTGGTTTGTGTATATCATGAATCTTTGGAATAAAATACTTTTTAGTTTTTTTTTAGTATAATTATTCTCTTTTTTTTCATACTAAAAATGGTGATTATAATGGATGAAAAAGAAATTGTTTTAAAATTATATCAAAATTTAGATATGGGTGTTATTGGGATTTTGTCTATTGAAGATAAAATTGAAATGCAAAGTTTAGCAAAAGTGATTTTAAATCAAAAAGAGGAGTATATAAAATTAAAAAAAGAAATGATTCCTTTATGTAAAAAGTATGATGTTTTAGATAAAGAACTAGGGACTTTTGTGAAAATGAATAGTGATTTGATGGCAAATATGAAAACACTTTTAGATTCTAGTGATAGTCATATTGCTAAGATGATGATGGAAGGTACTAATAAAGGTTTAATTCAATTAGAAGAACTTCAAAATCATTATTCTGGTAAAGATGAGAAAATTATTTCGATGTTGCAAAAAGTAGTGGACTTTGAACATCAAAATTATGAAGAATTAAAAATATATTTGTAAAGTCTTTTCATTATAAAGTACTAATTTTAATAATTGGTGCTTTTTTATTCTTGCTCTTTTTTCTTACATTTTTGTAAGGAGTTTTTTGTTCTATTTCTTTTCCTTTTGTGATACAATGTTTAGGAGTTAGGGGAAAAATAATATGAATATAAAAAAATATATACCAAATTTTTTGACTATTTTACGTATTCTTTTTACACCTATAGTGATTTATTTAGGAATTACAAATCATTATAAAATTTTAATTGCCATTGCTTCTATTATTGCATTTACAGATGCAGTAGATGGTTTTTTGGCAAGAAGGTGGCATGTAACAAGTGAACTTGGTGCGAAGTTAGATGCGATAGCAGATAAATTGTTAGCTATTGGATTGTTAATTGTTTTAATTATTAAAAATCATGCATTTTTCTATGTTTTGATTTTAGAATGTTCTATAGGAATTACCAATTTATTTTTGTATTTTAAAAAAAGAGTTTCTGCTTCTTTATTAGTGGGAAAATTTAAAACTTGGATTATTTTTATTACTATTATTCTTGGTTTTGTTGGTTTAGTTTTTCCAAATTTTAAAGTAGATATATTTATTTATATTACAGTTATTTTACAAGTTATTACTTTAATTAGTTATGTTGTATTTTTTCTTAAAACATATCAAGTAAAAAAAAAAGACTTATTGAATGAATATGTAGAATTTTATGAAATTATTGAGCCACTTTTGATACAAAGTGAAATGCAAAAGAGAAAAGAGTATCCTCATCATATAAATGAATCTGTTTATGCTCATGTTTTAAGAGTTGCTTTTGATTGTTATAAAATTGGAAAAAAACTTCATATGGATTATAAAAGTTTAGCAATTGCGGGTATTTTACATGATTTTTATGAAAAACCTTGGCAATATTCTAATGAAAAGAAACCTTTATTACAAAAACATGCATTTACTCATGCAAAAGAAGCTGTTTTAAATTCTAAAAAATATTTTGGTACAGAAATTGTAACTCCTAAAGTAGAAAGTATTATGATTACACATATGTTTCCTTTAAATAAAAAAATTCCAAGAAATAAAGAAGCTTGGTTGTTAACTTTAATTGATAAAGCAGATTCTATTGATTTTATTTTACATCCAATTGCATTGTTTAAAATCTTTTTTCATAAAGAATATAATCAACAGAAGAAACTTACTTTGCAAAAAATAAAAAAAAGAATTCAAAAACATATTTCATCTCAAAGAATTGTCAAATAGTGCAAACTTATTTGACTCTTTTTTTTACATTATGTATAATTATTATGGTGAATAAAGTATGGCAAAAAAGAAAAAAGGTTCTAATGAAGGTAAAAAAAATACAGGTTTGAGTGTTGATCTTACTGGACTTATTTTAATTTTAGTTGGATTTATTGGTTTTGGTTTTGGACCTGTAGGGGCACTTTTAAAAAAATTTGCTATGTTTTTAATGGGCGAGTGGTGGCCTCTTATTTTAATTTTTGTGTTAATTATGGGCTTTTATATGTTGATTAAAAGAAAACTGCCTAATTTTGTAAATCAAAAATATATAGGCTTTTATTTAATCTTAATAGTTATATTGGTTCTTAGTCATTTGACCTTTATTTCTAGTTCTGAAAAAGCAAGTGATATTTTTGATTCGACAATTAGTAATTATATGAGTCGTGTTGCTTCTATTGGGCCTAATACAGCTTTATCTTCTTCTGGTCAAACTTCTATTGTTATTGGTGGTGGAATTATAGGAGCGGTCTTTTCCTTTTTAACAGCTTCTTTATTTGGTTTAAATGGAACTTATATTGTTTTAGGATTTATTGGTTTGTTTGGAATCATTTTATTATTTAATGTGAATCTTTCTAATATTTTAAATCGTTTCTTAGATGGATTTAAAAAGATTAGAGAACGTAGTGAAGAGGAAGAAGAGAGTGTTTCTCTTTATGGAGTAGAAGATGACACGATTAAACGAGAAAGAGCTTTGGAAAAAAGACTTAGAGAGCCAGAGTATGTAAGTGAGGAAAAAGAAGCTATAGTTCCATCTAAATCTATGGTTGTTCATAATTTCGAAGAGTTAAGAAATGCTACGACTGTAAATGTATCAAAAGAAGAGCCTTCAGAAATCATAGAAGATATTACTAATTTAAGTCCAACTCATAATCCAAATTATCAACTTCCTAGTTTAAAAATTTTAGATGACCCAGTAAAAGCTAAGAAAACAAATTCTAATCAGTTTTTAATTAACAATAAACAGAATTTGGAACGGGTATTAAAAGATTTTCAAATTCTTGGAAGAGTTGTAGATATTCATATGGGGCCTTCTGTTACTCAGTTTGAAGTTGTTGTTCCTAGTGGTACGAAAGTAAGTCGTATTAGTTCTATCAATAAAGAAATAGCTCTTGCGCTTGCTGCTAAAGATGTGCGTATTGAAGCTCCAATTCCTGGTAAAAGTACTATTGGAATTGAAATTCCGAATCAAGCGATTGCGCCAGTTAAAATTAAAGAAATTTTAGATAGTAATGAGATACAGAATGCAAAGGGAAGTATTTTAGTTTCTTTAGGAAAAGATATTATGGGTGTTCCAAGAATTTGTGATTTAGCAAAGATGCCTCATTTATTAGTTGCAGGGTCTACTGGTTCTGGTAAATCTGTTTGTATCAATAGTATTATTGCTTCGATTTTAATTCGTTATCGTCCTGAAGAAGTAAAACTTGTTTTGGTAGACCCTAAACAAGTAGAGCTTTCTAATTATAACGGAGTTCCACATCTTCTTTGTCCTGTAGTATGTGACCCTAAAAAGGCTAGTGCTACTTTACAAAAAGTAGTGGTGGAGATGGATAGAAGATATCATGTTTTAGCAGATAAAGGTGTTAAAAATATTGGCGATTATAATAAAAAAATCGAAGAAGAAAATCGATTATATCCTGATGCTCCTCAACAAAAGATGAATTATTTAGTAGTTATTGTCGATGAGATGGCTGATCTTATGATTGCGGCAAGAAAAGAAGTAGAAGAGTCTATTATGAGAATTACTCAACTTGCTCGTGCGGCTGGAATTCATTTAATTGTTGCGACTCAAAGACCTTCTACAGATGTTATTACTGGTGTTATTAAAACAAATATTCCTTCTCGTATTGCATTTTCTGTTGCATCAGCAATTGATTCACGAACTATTTTGGATTGTACTGGTGCTGAAAAACTTCTTGGAAAAGGTGATATGCTTTTTCACCCAATGGGAGAAAATACTCCAGTCCGTATTCAAGGATGTTTTATATCAGATGATGAAATTAGAAGAGTAATTGAATTTGTTTGTGATCAACAAAAAGCAAGTTATGATGAAACTTTGATGAATGTTACAGTAAATGATAGTCATTCTTCCTCTTCTTCTGGTGGAGGAGATGACGAAGAATACGATGATCCAATGTATCAAGAAGTTGTAGAATTTGCTGTTCAAACAGGTAAAATTAGTGCCTCTTTAATTCAACGGAGATTTCGGTTTGGTTATAACCGAGCTGCGAGAATTGTCGATTTATTAGAGGAAAGAGGAATTATTGGACCTCAAAATGGTTCAAAACCAAGAGAAGTTTTAATTAAGATGGATGCACAAGTTGAAAAAAATGATTGAGAAAAGTTTTTACTTTTCTTTTTTTTGCTTGACTTTTTAGGGGGGGGGGTATGATAGAATAAGAATAGAAAAAAATAGGAACATACTAGGAAAAAGGAAGTTGGTTTATATATGAAAAAGAAAAAAGCGTTATTAGTAGTAGGAATACTCATTGGAGTGTTTTCTGTAGTAGGCATCTCTTATGCAGCATGGGTAACAATCTTAAAACAAACATCTGAAAATATTGTAAGTTTAAGTTGTTTTAATGTAACATTTACAGATGAAAATCCTATTCAATTACAAAGAGCATATCCAATGGTAGATGAGGATGGAAAGAAACTTTCACCTTATACTTTTACAATTCAAAATAATTGTCAAGAACTCGCCAGTTATCAAATCAATTTAGAAGTATTAAATAATTCTACTTTAGAAAATTATGGATTTATAAAAACAATGTTAGATGAAAAGAAACCAAGTCTTTTATCAAGTAATGAAGAAGTTACAAAAACTCTTAGTAATGCCAAAACATCTTTTAAACTTAACGAAGGATATTTAGAAAAAGGAGAGAATAAGAGTTTTGATTTAAGATTATGGATAGATGAGTCTGTTACATTAGAAGATAATATAAGTGGTCAAACATTTTTAAGTAAAGTGACGATTACTTCTAGTTATTTAGACCATATACCAAGTGATTATGAAGTATGTGTGGGTAAATATGGTGAAGATAGTATGAATTGTCAGGTTATAGCAAACGTAGATAATACTGGAAAATGTCCAACTGTAAATGAAGATGGAATTATAAGTAGAAATAACTTGGAAGAAACGGAAGGATATGTTTGTAGTGCACCAGATGATTATGGAACAAGTTATTATTATAGAGGAGTCGTAAATAATAATTATGTGAAGTTTGGAGGATACTACTGGCGAATTTTAAGACTTAATGGAGATGGGTCAATAAGAATGATAT